>NZ_LN614827.1:370000-520000 GCF_000953135.1 Legionella fallonii LLAP-10
GTAGACTTGGCAAATCCGGTTTACTATTAACTCTGAGGTGCGAAGTGGTTCTGACACTTCGGTGTACAGAGAAGTCATTAATGCCCGGCTTCCAGGAAAAGCTGCTAGCCATAACTTATAGAGAACCGTACCGCAAACCGACACAGGTGGACAGGTAGAGAATACTAAGGCGCTTGAGAGAACTCGGGTGAAGGAACTAGGCAAAATGGTACCGTAACTTCGGGAGAAGGTACGCCCTTGCTGGTTAGTTTACTTGCTAAACAAAGCTGGTGAGGGCCGCAGAGACCAGGTGGCTGCGACTGTTTATTAAAAACACAGCACTCTGCAAATTCGTAAGAAGACGTATAGGGTGTGACGCCTGCCCGGTGCCGGAAGGTTAATTGATGGGGTCATCTTCGGAGAAGCTCTTGATCGAAGCCCCGGTAAACGGCGGCCGTAACTATAACGGTCCTAAGGTAGCGAAATTCCTTGTCGGGTAAGTTCCGACCTGCACGAATGGCGTAACGATGGCCACACTGTCTCCACCCGAGACTCAGTGAAATTGAAATCGCTGTGAAGATGCAGTGTACCCGCGGCTAGACGGAAAGACCCCGTGAACCTTTACTATAGTTTTGCACTGGACTTTGATAATCACTGTGTAGGATAGGTGGGAGGCTTTGAAGTGAGGACGCTAGTTCTCATGGAGCCAACCTTGAAATACCACCCTGTTGTTATTGAGGTTCTAACTTGGTCCCGTAATCCGGGATGAGGACAGTGTATGATGGGTAGTTTGACTGGGGCGGTCTCCTCCCAAAGAGTAACGGAGGAGCACAAAGGTACCCTCGGTACGGTCGGACATCGTACCAAGAGTGTAAAGGCATAAGGGTGCTTGACTGCGAGAGTGACGGCTCGAGCAGGTACGAAAGTAGGTCTTAGTGATCCGGTGGTTCTGTATGGAAGGGCCATCGCTCAACGGATAAAAGGTACTCCGGGGATAACAGGCTGATACCGCCCAAGAGTTCATATCGACGGCGGTGTTTGGCACCTCGATGTCGGCTCATCACATCCTGGGGCTGAAGCAGGTCCCAAGGGTATGGCTGTTCGCCATTTAAAGTGGTACGCGAGCTGGGTTTAGAACGTCGTGAGACAGTTCGGTCCCTATCTGCCGTGGGCGTAGGAAAATTGAGAGGAGCTGCTCCTAGTACGAGAGGACCGGAGTGGACGAACCTCTGGTGTACCGGTTGTCACGCCAGTGGCATCGCCGGGTAGCTAAGTTCGGACGGGATAACCGCTGAAAGCATCTAAGCGGGAAGCCCCCCTCAAGATGAGTTTTCCCATGAAGCCCGTTGAAGACTACGACGTTGATAGGCAAGGTGTGGAAGCGCAGTAATGTGTGAAGCTAACTTGTACTAATTGGCTGATTGTCTTGACCATATAATCTGAGTCGCTTTACAATAGGCGCTTAGAGAATGATACGAATGATGTGTTACCTCAAGATTTACCAGACCCTGTCGGGCGGTTGTTAATGAGTCATTAGCACCTTCCTCTGGGGGTTAAACAGTTTTCCTGGCGACAATAGCGATTTGGAACCACCTGATCCCTTCTCGAACTCAGTAGTGAAACGAATCAGCGCCGATGATAGTGTGAGGTCTCCTCATGCGAAAGTAGGACATCGCCAGGGTTTTATTCCGAAAGCGGCTTTTTAGCCGCTTTTTTTGTTTTACCAATTCGGCTTTTTGCTTTACCAAAAATAAAGTACCTGTTCTGCGTTTTGTCATCCCTAGGGGATGCGATGAGGTTTTCCTAATTATTTACGGTATCTATAGGATGTGAACCTCATACAATATGTAGATGGTTTGGGCCATTACCCAACAGTTGATGTTGAGTTAAGGAAGAATCTCGCGTTGGGTCAAAGACCTAGTCTATGTTGGAGAACAATAAGCTGTACGACATGAAGCTGTACGACATGAAGCTGATGTTGTTAACTATGCTTCAGAAGTGTGAAGTAATATGAGCATTTAGGATTAATTGAACAAGATTGCAAGTTCAACTTTTGTTTCCAAGGTAGGTGTATTCAATTCATGTTAGTTCAATCTATTTTAAAATTCATTGAAGATCTTACGAAGTTTAAAAACTTACCATCGACTGATGTTCGCATATTAGATAGCTTAAGAAGCCGTATTGGGTATCGCCCTAAGGATGAGCAGCTAGCTGATACCGATTTACAATTTTTGCTTGACTGTTTTTATATTCGTTGGGAAGAAACTATAGATACTGAGTATGATTATATGCTAAATCCAGGAGTAATTAATCAACGATGGATTGCATTTGCCAAAGAACTCGCTCCTTTTACAGATAAAAATTATTTACAGATATTGCTACCAACAGTAACTAATACTGTTGATTTTAATAACTTAACTGCATTAACTGAAACAGTGAGATTACAAAATTTCTATCTTGGCCATGCAAATAGAGTTCTTTATAGAAAACGAGGGCTATGTGAGCATTTGATTGATAAAAATTATGCATTGTCTACTTGCAGAGAATTACGTTCGAGCAAATTAAGCGCTTTGAGCATAAAAGAACTTAGTCGATTACAATATTGCAAGCAAGAGAATGGAGAGTTTTCTGTTGATGGAGAATTTTTTATTGATTTTGCCGACTTCTTAAGACAGAAGGTTTTTACCCGTTTACAAGATCAGGGGGTAATGCCCTTAGATTTATTACCTCATTTATTAATATTAATAGAGCAATATCATACCTTAAAAGATAATAATGAGAGTTATAGTTTATTTAGACAATCCGTTGATAATTTTTTTAAGTGTATTTATAAACATAAATTAGAAGACATTAATTATTTTTATGGAATTGAGATCCCCTATAAGGGAAAAATATTTTATTTGTTAGATTTCTTAATTGTTATTCATAAGGCTGATAGTTATGTTCTTGACGAACATTTTAATGCACTCATGGAGTGGTTATATACATATAATTCTGCTTTAAAAGTAATTAATGTCAAGTTAGAACCTTTATATAAAAATCTCCTCGCTAGAGATAAAAATGAGTCAAGTGATGATGAATCTGGTGACAGTTTACTAAATCATTGCCTTAATTTTTTATTATCCTTATTGACTGCAAGTTTTGATTTTATTTTTTTTACCGGAAAAACAATTAGTTTTTGGGATATATCTAAATCGGTCTTTTCTGAAGCAAACGAAATGTTCTCTTTATTGGCTCCTGCATTAGCTAATAATCAGCCCTCTCAGTTAGTAACTCATTATCAAAAGGTAATGGAGCAATATGTGATCCCTGGCCGTGCTGATTCAAGTATAAATACTTGGTTTACTCGATATCAAAATGTACATGATTGGTATGTATGCGCAGAGAGTAATACCTTGTCGAAAATAGGTGTTAATTGGTATGAGCCAGAATTAATTACGCACGCTTTGTTAAAATATAAACAAAGTGCACCACAGATAATGTCACAGATTAATAAGTTCTTAGATGAGTTAGTTCATACTTATACGCAAGATAGTTCTGAGTTGCATAAGCGGTTAAGGATTAATATTCTATTTGCTTCTTTTATTAAAGAATTACCTTCTCAAGAGCAAAGATACTTGCATTTATTACTTCAGCTTTATCAAAAACATGATATGCAAAATAATTTTTTCAATAACTGTGTCCACCACATTGCTCATCGTCTCTCACAGATGGGGACCGCTAAAGATGGCGGGGCAATTCAATTTTTTTCTGATATGCGCAGAGTGGACGTAGCAAAATTAAATATTTCAACGGTTGGTGTTGCACATTTAAATACTATTATTGATGCATTTAAGTCTAAACTTTATTCCCCTGATTTTACTGTAGAGCCTAAATTGGCTGATAAAATGATGACTTATTTACGTTCTATAAGTCGTCCCATTTTGACTACTAAAGAGCACGAAGATGCGAAAAGCAACGCGAATGCCTTGGATTACTTGGGAGCACCTACGTAAGAATTTTTTAGTAAATGTTAATATTGGGTTTTGCAAAATTGAGTACATAATTTTATAAAATTTTCATAGCGTCTTTGTGAAATAAGTTTCTGCTCTACCGCTGCGATAATGGCACAAGAAGGCGTTTCTATATGGGTGCAGTTCCGAAACTTACATGATGATAAAAACGGTCTAAATTCCATGTAACCTTGAGCAATAGCCGATGAGTCAACATCCCATAAACTAAACTCTCTTACCCCAGGGGAGTCAATTAACGCACCGCCACTAGGTAAGTGATAATAACGTGAGTTACTCGTCGTGTGACGTCCCAGTTCGGCTCCACTTGAAATTTCATTAATCGCAATATCTTGCTCATGCGGTAAAATTTCAGCAATTATTGATGATTTTCCTACGCCAGATTGCCCCGTAAAAACGCTAATTTGATGATTAAGAGCCTCTTTTAGTGGTTCAAAACTTTGAGGCTCCTTTTTGCTGGTCATGATAATAGGATAATTTAAAGGCTGATAATCAGCTAGTAGCTGAGTTTTAAGTTCCTCACAGGGCATATCTACTTTGTTGAGTAAAATAATCGCATGTAAATGTAAGAATTCAGCCATAATCAAATAGCTATCAAGTAATGGCCAACTAATATCTGGTTTAGGGGCAGTAACTATAATCATTTGACTAATATTGGCTGCAACCGGCTTTTTTAATCCCTTACTTGTTGGTCTTGCAAGAATAGAGTTTCTTGGATATAAACTGACCACAACTCCTTGATTTTTACCCTCAGGTTGCCAAATAATTTTGTCTCCAGCAACTACAGTGTCGAGATTAGGTCTAATAGAGCAGATGATTCGGTTACCTTCACCATCTTCAATTTCTACATGCTTACCAAACCGAGTAATAACTAAACCATCGATTAAGCTATTAGTATTGTTGCCTTTGGTTTCTTGGTAATTTTGTTGATTCTTTTCAATTCGTGCTAGTTGTTGCTTATTAATCCGTCTTTTACTCATGGTTAGGATCTATACTATAATGATTCACTTTATTAATGCTACAGTATGAAGGTAAATCGTATTTAATGAAAGTCTACTTGGTGGGTGGTGCCGTTCGTGATCAATTATTGGGTATTCCCGTTCACGAACGTGATTGGGTCGTAGTGGGTGCAACGCCTCAGCAACTATTAATGAAAAACTTTAGGCAAGTAGGCCGCGACTTCCCTGTGTTTTTGCACCCAGAGACTAATGAAGAGTACGCTTTAGCAAGAACTGAAAGAAAATCAGCACCGGGATATTATGGTTTTGATTGCGATTTCAGTTCGACGGTTACCTTGGAAGAAGATTTAGGACGTCGGGATTTAACCATCAATGCCATGGCTATGGACGAACACGGTCACCTTATTGATCCTTATTCCGGCCAGAATGATATAAATAATAAAATCCTGCGTCATGTTTCACCCGCTTTTATTGAAGATCCTGTTCGTGTATTGCGGGTGGCTCGCTTTGCCTCTCGATTTCATTCTCTGGGATTTAGATTGGCGAACGAAACCCGCTCCCTAATGTATTCAATGGTGAAGCGTGGGGAATTAATGCATTTAGTGCCAGAACGTGTTTGGCAAGAATTAGCGCGTAGTCTGGGTGAAAAAAATCCTGAACAGTTTATTTTGACCTTACGTTCTTGTGATGCGTTAAGAGTGGTGCTACCGGAGCTTAATGTTTTGTTTGGTGTGCCGAATCCGTACGAATATCATCAAGAAATAGATAGCGGGATTCATACGTTAATGGTGTTGAAGGCGGCTACAGCACTCAGTCAAGAGCCAACTATCCGTTTTGCTGCATTAGTTCACGATTTAGGTAAAGCATTATCGCCAATGGGGGCATGGCCACGGCATCATGGACATGAGGAACGTGGCGTTGGAGCGATTGAATCATTATGCTCTCGTTTACGAATTCCGAATGATTATCGTATTTTAGCTATACTGGTATCTCGGGTTCATATAACTATTCATCGTTTATTTGAGTTGCGCGCTTCAACTATAGTAAAACTTTTAGAGCAGTGTGATGCCTTTAGGCGTCCACAATTATTTTATAATTTGTTAATTGCTTGTCAGGCCGATATGGAGGGACGAGGGAGTAAATTCAAATACCCTCAGGCCAAAGCATGGTCTTATATATTATCTGAATGTGCTAAGGTCAATCCTCAGGATTTAGTAGCACAAGGGTATGAAGGAAAAGCAATTAAGGAGGCCTTGCATCAACGTCGCGTGGCTTGTGTTGAACTGATATTAAACTCGTGGAAATTAAATGAAAAATAATCACAATTTAATCTGGATAGATCTGGAAATGACAGGTCTTAATCCTGAACAAGATAGGATTATAGAAATTGCAACAATAGTAACAGATGCCCATTTAAATATTTTGGCTGAGGGACCCGTGGTTGCTGTATCGCAAACTAAAGCAGTGCTTGATGGCATGGATTCTTGGAATACCAGACAACATAACCAATCAGGCTTGGTTAAAAGAGTGTTGGAAAGTGAGTTGAATGAGTCTCAAGCAGAACAGTTAACATTAACTTTTTTGAGTCAGTATCTGGATAAAGGTAAATCTCCAATGTGCGGTAATACCATATGCCAAGATAGACGTTTTCTCTATAAGTATATGCCGGAGCTGGCCGCATTTTTTCATTATCGTAACTTGGATGTCAGTACGTTAAAGGAATTAGCTATACGTTGGCGCCCAGAATTATTGAGTGGTGTTGTTAAAGAGTCTAAACATTTAGCTTTGGATGATATTAAAGACTCGATTAATGAATTAATTTATTATCGCCAACATTTTATTAATTTGTCGGAAGTAAAAAAATGATAGAACGAGAACGATTAGAATTACCTAATAACGCAGATAAACTCTTATTGCATTCATGTTGTGCCCCATGCTCAGGTGAAGTGATGGAGGCTTTAATTCATTCAGAAATAAATTTCTCCATATTTTTTTACAATCCTAATATTCATCCTATTCAAGAATATGAAATTAGAAAGCAGGAAAATATATCCTTTGCTGAGAAACATAATATTCCTTTTATCGATGCAGACTATGATAAAGACAATTGGTTTGCTCGAGCTAAAGGCATGGAGTGGGAGCCTGAACGCGGTAAACGATGCAGCATGTGCTTTGATATGCGATTTGAAAGAGCGGCTTTATATGCTCATGAGCATGGTTTTCCTGTTATCTGTAGTTCTTTAGGGATTTCTCGTTGGAAGGATATGGAGCAAATTAATGATTCAGGAGTCCGTGCTGCGAGCCATTATCCTGAGCTCGTTTATTGGACTTATAACTGGCGGAGGAATGGTGGCTCTGAGCGAATGTACCAAATTGCCAAACGAGAAAATTTTTATAAACAGGAATATTGTGGCTGTGTTTATTCTTTACGAGACACCAATGCATGGCGTAGACAGAAAACTCGTGACAGAATTAAGATAGGTGTTAATTATTATTCGGAAGAACAGTAACAGGAGCGTTATGAATATGCACTCTCACCATGAGTCACATGAGCATCATGGTCACAATCATAGCCATAATCATGGTGTTGTAACTTATGATAAAGCTTTTTTAATTTCTATAGTTGCTAATGGCGTCTTTGTCATTTTGCAAATTATTTTTGCTTATGTGGCTCATTCGACCAGTTTACTAGCAGATGCTTTTCATAATTTAGGTGACGTATTAGGGCTGGTTTTAGCCTGGATTGCGACTAATCTAATGAAGCGAAAACCCACGGAGAAAACAACCTACGGTTTAAAAAAAGCGTCTATACTCGCTGCATTGACTAATGGTATTTTATTAGTATTTACCTGTGGAATTATTGCCACCGAAGCAGTATATAAATTATTTTCTCCTGCGGAGGTTCAAGCTGTTTCTGTTATGATAGTTGCTGGTATAGGTATTATTATTAATAGCGGCACCGCTTTGTTATTTTTACGCGGTTCTGATGATCTTAATATTCGTGGGGCTTATTTGCATCTATTTTATGATGCTCTGGTATCTGTGGGGGTCGTCTTGTCTGCGGGCTTATTATATTGGACTGGTTGGTTATGGATCGATCCAGTGGTTGGTCTGTTAATCGCATTAGTTATCCTTAGGGGAACGTGGTCTTTATTTGCAGATAGTTTCCGACTCATTATTGATGGCGTCCCTAATAATATTTCCTGGAATGCGGTAAGTGATTTCCTCATGGCGAGACCGGGGGTACAAGGCGTTCATGATTTACACATTTGGGCAATGAGTACCCAGGAAAATGCTATGTCAGTTCATTTATATATGCCTCACGATGAGCTAACTGACCAAGCACGAGTGGCTTTAGTTGAGCAGCTGAAGGGACAATTTAGTATCCAACATTGCACAATCCAGATCGAAAAAACAGAGACTGATTGCAATGATGCTTGCCATGATCCTAATTCAGGAAGACCCTTTTTATAGAACTCAGGTAAATTAATCTTGCTTGGTCTAATTGTAGCCCGGTTACAGGTAGTTGTCTCTTGATCAGATCTCAGCTAAATTTTTAGCCAGAGTAGCCTTGATGGAAACGCAGTCGTAATCAAGGTTTTCCTCATAGACTTACCTCCTACTGTTTGCTGCTAATCTATGTCCTTGTTGGAGCATGAGAACCGTGATTACGACTGCGTTTCCATCAAGGCTACATTGACTAATAAACATTAAATTTCCTCTCTAGATCTCAACATAGATTTTAATATTATTTTGAGTGGTTTCTATACCGACTTGTGTAGAAAAGACAGTGCAAGTAACCGGACTCAGGCTAAGGAGTAGGTTGGCCGAGAGGGGCTTAGAATAATGTCAATGCTTTTGTTTAACTCAACACCTCTTGGTGGATCAAGGACTTGAGGGGACGACCCAACTTACAGTGACCTTTAATTTATTCGTGTTGCTTGGTGGCTAGTTCTAAGCCTTTTTTGTAATTGTCGCAGGCAAGGAACGAGTCATTCAGTTTTTCATGCAACCCACCCAGTTGAGCATAGGCCATTGGGGTAGGATGGAGTTCGTTGGATTGCTCTAGATAATGTTTTGCTTTACCCCATAATTGTTGAGATAAACATAATCGCCCTAAACATAAAAATAACGCTGCAGAATGCGGATTTTTTTTAAGTAAGGATTCAGCAAAGTCGAGTTGATTCATATTTCCTGGTAGGAGTCCATACAGTTCAATTAATTGAGAACTGAACTCTTTACGTAAGCAATGTCTTAGTAACGCTTCTGCTTTTGTCTGCTCGTTATTTTTTAGTAAGAAACGAATGTATTCGGCTACAAGTTCTGGATTATTTCTCAGCTGTTTGGGTAACGAGTCAAATAAAGCGGATACAGCATCGGGTTGATTTTGTTTCGCCAGATCGATTATAGATTGGAGGTAGGCATTTTGTTGTAATTGTTCGAAAACTTGCTCAGAAATGACATGGTTTTTTCTTAAATCAGGTAGGATAGCAATGAGTTGGGGCCAATCCCTGATTTCTTTGTAAAGATTCATGAGTAATTTTAAAACATAAGGATGGCGGGGAGCCATATCATGTAAATGTTTTAGCGTTGCTAAAGCCTGTTCCCATTGATGGTTTGCTAATTGTAATTGGGCTTGGGTTAGTTCAACGGCAATTTTGGCTTCAGGCATGGACTGTTGTGCTTCGCGTAGATAGTGGTCTCTAAGTTTACTATCGCCCATTTTTTGTGCTGCACGGGCTGCGGTTAGATAATTAAGTAGAGGGGTGTCCGTATTGGGTAATGCCTGGATTAAATGATTTTTTGCCTTCTGCCAATAACCTTCACTGTACTCAATTAGACCTTTTCTGGTGGTTGCCTGTGCTTTTTGAGCAAGACGCTTGATATTCCATTGATGTATTAGACCAGGCGTATTCGATATTTTGCTACCTAAGTGTAATAAAATATGGATGATTAGGAACAATAAAATCAAAGCAAAAACAGTAAACCATACCGTGGATTCAATAACCCAATGATTAATAGTAATCAATACATACCCGGGATCTTTATTGAGTTGAATACCCAGTGATACAGAGCCTAATAAAACAAGAAAAGCGATTAGAATACGCATCATTATTAGTGTTCTCCTTTGTCGCCATCATTTGTTGGTTTAACGAGCGATTCTTGATTGTCTATTATTTGATTTAGGAGTGGGAGCGCTAATTCAATTACCGGTTTTTCTTGAGTAATTTTTACTTGTTGAAGCTCAGCCAATTGTTTTAGTAAAGTATCTGTATTTTGTGATGTTTTATTGAAAGTCCGTTGAAGATTTAAAATAGCTTGTTTGAGTGCTAATTGATAGACCTCGGGATTATTATTGAGAATGGCCCATTGCGCTTCTTGCAAATTAAGGCGAATGCTCTCTTTTACAACTGACTCATATAAGGGGGATATTAATGGTGTAATGTTCTCATCATCTCGACGTACTACCACCATTTTTTCCAATAAATTGACGCTATCTTGCAATCGAATTTGCCATGCTGAACGATTACTGCTTTTTTCTGATGTATTTCCTGTTGCAGAATCGCTTCCTAATTTATTTTTATCTCCAGTTGCTTTGGGGGTGATTGTGTTGATGCTGTCTTGAGCGGCATCTAATCGACTTAATAAGCCGACAATATCTACCTTAGGTATCGTTTTTAATTGTGCTATTTCCTTTGCTATAGCCTGCCTGACATTAAATATTTTAGGTGAGGATAATTGCCCTAATAATTTATCCGCTTGTTGGAGTAATGAGATAGCTGCACTATAATTATCGCTCCAGTGAGCGTTTATTTGTGCCAATTCTAGATAATATCGTGCTTTGAGCAATAACCAATCTTGATTTTGGTAGAGTCTTTGGTTCATTGCTATTTGTAATTGCTTGTTGAGATCATCTAGTTTGCTTTGTAATGCATTTTGTGATTGTTCAATATTATTAGTCTTAGTATCTATTTGATTGTCTATTTGTTTTTGATTGTCTATTTGTTTTTGTTTTATTTGCGCTATTTCAGCGATTAAACCAGTTTTTTCATCGTTCAGTTTATTTTGTAAGTGATGCATGGCCCACATGGCAACGATAATGGCCACAATGGCAAGAGCAATAGATAAGCCACTGAGGAGAGTATGATTTTTTCGTTGAGCTGTATTCTTATTTTGGGAGGTTTGTTTTTGGGGCTCTATAGTTGGATTTTGTTTTATTGGCTTAGTTTCTTTTTTGTGTTCTTCACTGCTATTGGCCATGGATTAATCCTTGATAATAGTCTAATAATGTATTCATTATCCCATTGGGATGGCTTATTATAATTTTTTTCATGCCAAATAATGCGGCTGATTTGGCAAGGCGGTCACTAATAACCAGGCTTGGTTTTTCTTGTAGCCAGTTGTGCGCTTCTTCACTAAATATCTTAAAAAGATTGTGTATCGATTGCTCGCTTGTTAACAGTATAATATCCACTAAGTCTTCTCGCCATAAAGAATTGATAAATTCCTGGCGAATTTGCGGAATGCCCCTTTTATAAACATTGATGGGAATTACATGAGCCCCTTTCTGTAATAATCCCTCTGCTATAAGCGTTCTCCCTCCTTCGCCCTTAAATAGTAACACGGTTTGGTTTTTAATTTGTTGTAAAGAGGAAATATTGAGTAAGTGCTCGCTGTCAGGTACTTCAGGAATGTGATGGACTGGAATATTAAACTCACTAAGTGCTTTTGCACTGCCATGACCAATGGCAATTACTTTTATTGAAGTAGGCCAATCGAGATGATGTAACTTTAGTTGGGTAAAACAATGATAAACGGCATTAGCACTAATAAAAATGGCTTGATTCACGTTATACAGATTAGGTAGGGCATTTATCCATGCATTATTTGTTGCTTGGATTTCTAAGGTAGGACATTCAATGGCCACTCCACCTTCAGCTATGATATTCTTACTCAATTCGTGGGCTTGATTTGTGGGGCGAGTATTTAAAACGCGAACCCCCTTCAGTGTTTTATTCATAGGGGATAGAGTTAAGTAAGTTTGTAGCTCCCTTGGCTAATAAAGCTTGAGTACATAATTGTGCAATAGCTTGCGCTTCCTCCATATTGCCTGTTTGATGGTCTTGAATCGATTGCGTTCCATCAAGGCTTAATATCTTTGCACGTAAAAAAAGTTGGTTAGATGGTGTTACAGTACAAAAGACAGCTAAAGGTACGTGGCAATTACCGCCTAATTGAGCATTGACGCTGCGCTCTGTTTGTACGCAAAGAGCTGATATAGGATCATTTAATGCGGCGATGAGCTGCTGTATTTCTTGGTCATCTGTTCTACATTCAATACACAATGCGCCTTGACCACAAGTAGGCAACATAATGTCTGCAGATAAAAGTTCAGTGATAAGCTGTTCGAAACCCATGCGTTCGAGACCTGCTGCCGCAAGTATTATGGCATCGTATTCTCCAGCCTCCAGTTTTGCGAGGCGTGTGTTAATGTTCCCACGTAATGTCTTAATTTGCAGGTCCGGTCTGTGGGCCAATAGTTGCGATTGTCTTCTGAGGCTTGATGTTCCAATTATTGCTTTGGGTGGCAGAGCATTAAGACTGGAAAATCGTTTGCTAATTAATGCATCAAAAGGATTATGTCGTTCACAAATTGCCGCTAAGCATAAACCCTGTGGAAGGTCAGCAGGCATATCTTTGGTTGAGTGAACGGCGATGTCTGCTGTGTCGTTTAATAGCGCTTCTTCCAGTTCTTTAACAAATAATCCTTTTCCACCTGCGGCTAATAACTTATCTTTAAGAAATTTGTCACCAGAAGTTACCATCGGCAATAATTCAACAGTCATATTGGGCCATTGTGCTAAAAGTAACTCCTTAACATGGTTGGCCTGCCATAAGGCAAGAGGGCTTTGGCGTGTTGCAATACGTATTTTTTTCATCATGAGTGTATTAAAGTCTTCAATGAAGAACATCATATCATTGATTTGCAGGAAAATTAGAGGATAATTTATAACTTCACTATAAGCTATGTAGGATGTGAGGAACTTTTGTAATCATTTCCTCTTGGCTGTTATTTTTAAACGCAGGATCACGGATGTGGCAGATTAGAAAAATTGTAGGACACCTGGATGACTCTATGCAACGAAGTTTGTCTAATTCGTCTCACCAATTAGTTGCTGTTGGCGCATTAGCGTTTATTGGATTTCCTTTGTTTTATTTGATTTGGACTTATTGGTTTCCTCAAACCTATGAAAACTTGCAATTACGTCTTTTTGGCAGTCTTTTAGGATTAGGATTAATGGTCACCCCCTATTGGCCAATTAAATATAAAAAATACTTATCCTTGTACTGGTTTTTAGCTGTTCTTTTTTGCCTCTCTTTCTTTTTTACATTTATGTTTTTAATGAGTCAAGCCAGTGTAATATCGGCGATGTCCTTATTATGTGCCGTATTTTTTTTAGTATTAATACTGGATTTACTAAGTTTATCTATAATTTTAGTTCTAGGATTTAGTCTCGCTTTGATAGGTTATTATTTATGTTCTCCTCATATCTATTTAGGGGAAGAACATATAGAAATGGCATTGATTATCCTCTTCACTATTGTTGTTGGTTCTACATTGAATTATAAAACAGCCATGTTACAGCAACAGAAGCTGGCAGGAATGGCGGCTGCGGCGGGGATGATTGCTCATGAGTTGCGTACTCCCTTATTAGGAATTAAAAGTGGAGCTCAGGCACTGGTACGCTATTTACCTGCGCTGACTGAGGGATATCAATTAGCTAAAGAGAGTGAATTAATTACTGCACCGCTAAGGGGAAGGCGATTGCAACAACTTGAAGGAGTCAGTAGTCGTATTATCAGCGAAATTAATTATGCTAACACCATAATTGATATGTTATTAGTTAAAGCGGGTAGGGAAAACTCTCTCCATAATTGCGTTGTAGAAATTTGCTCTATAGAGGAGTGTTTAACTGAAGCAATAGCCCGTTATCCATTTCAATCACCTAAAGAACGAGCCTTAATAACCTGGTCAGGTGACTTTCAATTTAAAGGCTCAAAATTGTTAATGCAGCATGTCCTATTTAATTTAATTAAAAACGCATTATATGTTATTGCTACAACCCAACGTGGAGAAATAAATATTTGGACTACTTTAGGAGATAAATTCAATTACTTATATTTCAAGGATACAGCGAAAGGGATGACTAACCAGCAATTATCACAATTATTTAATCATTTTTATACGACCAATTTCTTAGGAACAGGTATCGGTTTATCATTTTGTAAATTAGTAATGCATAGTTTTGGGGGCAATATTGTTTGTGAGTCGGAGGAAGGAGAATATGCTTTATTTATATTAAGCTTTCCCGTTGATTGGTGACCATGTGGCCTGGTTGCTTGCAACCAAGCTACATGTTGATGCTCTATGTGAATGGCTACTTGAGGGCGTATTGCTAAGCTCTTAACGAGAGAGCAATAAAAATATAGGTCCATCCGGTAACTATCATTTCAATAGCAATAAATAATCCAATAACCCATAACCCACTAATTGGCCATTGAATTAAGATCAGTATGCCAAGGATAATAGCGGTAATTCCTGCTAGTAGTAGCCAAATCCAGCCTGTCGAGTCTTTTAAGGCAAATGCCATGATAATTCGGGTAACGCCAATAACAATTAAGAGACCGGCTAAGATTGCAGTAATTAATGTGGATGCTAAGAATGGATCGTAAAAGATGATGCTGCCAGCAACAATATATAAAATAGCGATTAAAGACTGCCAGATAATTCCTTTCCAGTCTCTATGTTTAAAAACATCAACAATATGAGTAATGCCAGCAATAATTAATAAAGCGGAGAAAAAAATCATACTTACCAGAGTAAGCCCAACAACCATTCCTAAACCAATGCATCCTAAAATGAGGAATAGTATCCCAAAGCCTAATATCCAACCCCAGTTGCGTTTTAATTCCCGTAGATCAGACTTGGACACTTCTTGCGTCTTGGCCATATAATATCCTTATTGATTGGTTGTAGATAGGGCTAACTCAGTTACTCTAATATAGACTATTTTTCAATGAGTTGTCGACTACTCGGGAACCTCTGAGCTAATTCTCTTTGTTCATTTGTTTGTTCGAGCTGACTAAATCATTTGGCTAATGAGGGCAATCATGATATTTTATCACCAGGTCTAATGGACATTGGAACGTTAAGCTCAGGAGGAGCTATGCAACATTTCTCTATACCTACCTGTTACTTTCCAAGCACTGCGGTTTTTGTGGATGATAGCCGTGATTTTCTATTGAATTTTGTGCTGCAGTTGGATGAAGGATTAGCTTATCGCGTGTTTGATTCTCCTTTTGAGGCGCTTGATTGCATTCATAAGAAGCGCTGCGAACTCGAGTCATTAAGTCGACGCTGTATTAGCGAGTATACCGAGGCTAAAAATTGTCCGTTGACTAATCATACGATTAATTTGGATTTAGCCGCTATCCATGCAGAGGTTTATAATCCCATACGTTTTTCTGAAGTTTCTGTGGTCGTTGTGGATTATGCTATGCCAGGCATGGATGGGTTGGAGTTTTGCCGGCGTATAGAAAATACTCACATCAAAAAAATATTACTCACTGGTCAAGCAGACGAAAAACTGGCAATTGAGGCCTTTAATGAAGGGCTAATTCATCGTTATATAAAAAAAAGTGACCCAGATGTAGCTAATTTGATAACCAAAAGTATTCATGATTTACAGCGGCTCTATTTTCAAGGGATGTCTGACATGATAGTACGTATGTTATCTGTCACTTCTCCAAGTTGTTTACATGATAAAAAATTTGCCGAGCTTTTTTGGGAAATATGCCGTAATAAAGGCATAATAGAGTTTTATCTTGCTGATAACTCAGGAAGTTTTTTAATGTTAGATGATGATGCGAATGTCAGTTTCTTAATTGTTAAAAATGAAGAGGATATGCGCTTGCATTATGATTTGGCTTTAGATAATGGAGCAAGTGAGGAAGTGCTTGACCAACTGCTTAATGGTGAAAAAATTCCTTGTTTTTGGCAATTGAATTCAGCAACGCCTCAGTGGAATGAGTGGGCCAATTGCTTAGTGGCAGCACATAAGTTCGTTTCAGATGAAACTTATTATTATGCTTACGTCCAAGGGGCAGTACTGTTTGATGTTCATTTACATAAAATTTTGTCTTACCATCAGCATTTAGAACAGTTGGATGCTGAAGAACTATTTATCGGTTAATTATTTTAGAATTTATTAAAATCTTAATGAAGCAATAAGTCGGGCTATGAGCTTGATTTACGGTAGGGCTTAACGATTACATTGATATGCTTGAATCAACGATTGATGTAACAATCGCCTACTCTTTTTTTAAAAAGAGATATTCTGGATACTGTTTTGCTAAGCGAGCTAAGCAATCAATTACTCTATCTAGATCACTTTGAGTATGGTTTGCGCTTATTGATAATCGTATCAACGTTTTATTTTTAGGCGTCGCAGGAGAGCAGAATACCGCGCCAAAGACGTCTTCTTGTTCCAATTTATCTCTTAACCAAATAATATTTTCTTCCGTACCAGCCATTATTGGAATGATTTGTGATGCGCTATTACATAAATCAAATCCTTGATCTAATAGGGTATTCCTCAAATAATTAGCATTATCATGCAATTGTTTTCGCCGCCATTCCTCATTCGCAATAATATGCAGAGAAGAGGAAAATCCGGCCAAATCATGAGGTTGTATGGCTGAGCTGAAAATAGAGGGTAAGGAGGAATAACGAACTAGTTCTACGAGTTCTTTTTTTCCTGCAATAAGACCACCTCTGCCAGAAAAGGCTTTAGCTAAACTGGCGGTAATGATGTCCACTTGCTCTGATAGACCTAATTGTGCAACTAAACCACTGCCATTAGGACCATGAGTTCCCAACGAATGAGACTCGTCCACTATGAGCAGGCAGTTGTATTCTTGAGCTAGCGCTACATATTCTTGAATTGGGCTAACTGTACCAAGAGTGCTGTAGACTGAGTCGACAGCAATAATCCCTGAACCATGGCGTTCTAATTTTTTTTGCAGAGAATTTAATGAGTTATGCTGAAATGGAACGGCCTGGGCTCCTGCTGCCTTAACGCCAGACCAAAAAGACATATGAGTATAAAAATCTAAGTAGACTGGCACTCGAGGTTGAGCTAAAGACTGAATCAAGCCCATATTGGCACACCAACCTGATTGAGTCAAAACGCTGGATGGGAGTTTGAGAAATTGGCTGAATTGACGCTCGCACTTCTCAAATAACACGCTGTGATTATTTAAAAATACGACAGACTGCATTTGACCATTACCAAATTCTTGCATTGCAGCTATCTGAGATTCAATCAACAGGGGATGTTTACTGATGTTTAAATAATCATTGCTTGAAAAAACAAGCGATTCTGACGTGGGCGTTTTTCCTTGAAGGATATGCTCTCCATGCCAAGTCTTTTTTATTCGCTCTTCAAAATATTGCTCTAGCGCTTTATTGATAAAATTAGGATAATGCTCCACTTTTAGTGTGCTAATGGGATTTTCAAATAGAGAATCCTTGGCGTTGTTATTATTTTGAATGACCATTGATAACCTAACTTTTTTTCCATTGCATACAGTGTAGCATAACTGTTTTTTATTTATTCTTGGGTTTTTTAATCTTCTTAACGAATTCAGCTAAAAAGGATCATTCGATTTTATTTTTTGTACAGGGATGTGCGCAAGTACTCTCTATAGTTTTATTTTTATAGAATTAATTACGAATAGCCTAGGCCTATTAAAATCATACTGGAAAAAAACATTACTTGTCGGTATGATTTTGACATTGTTTTAGGGGGAGATGTTTGAGTATGCGGTTGAGTATGGCGATATGTTTAGTTTTTTCTTCTTTTTCTCTCTATGCAATTGACGATACAGAGTTAAACGAAATACAACAGAGAATTCAACCTATAGGACAAGTGCATGTTCAAGCAGAAAATGACATTTCACCTCAAATGAAGGTTGACAATAAAGCGGTTGTAGAAGTAAAAAAAGAAGTTGGCAAGGAAGTATATGAAAAGCATTGCATTGTTTGCCATCGTGATGGATTAGCTGGGGCGCCCAAAGTGCAAGATGAAAAAGATTGGAAGCCTCGATTGGCTGGGAGAACAATTCAGGATTTAGTTGCTTCTTCTATTAACGGATTAAACGCTATGCCTGCTAAAGGTACCTGTATTGAGTGTACTGATCAGGATCTTAAGGCGGCAATACAATACATGTTACCTAAATCATGAATAAACTTACCTATAAAAGAATCCAACTGTTTTTGGTATTCGCCACCGTTTTTGTATTATTTGCTTCTTTATATTTTCAATATTATCTAGGGCTGCATCCCTGTCCCTTATGCATTATGCAACGACTTTGTGTATTTCTATTATTGGGGGTGTTGGGACTTAGCCTAAATACCTTGAGAAAGGCTCATTTTGTTTGTTTATTACAAATATTAATTTCTTGTGCCGGCTTATATTTTGCAGCACGACAGTTATGGCTGCAATCATTACCTGCAGGAAAAGCCCCTGCCTGTATGCCCGGTCTGGATGTTTTGATTCGTTATTTTCCGTGGACTGATGTGGCCCGAGCTCTTTTTTTGGGAGCCGGTGACTGTGCTGAAGTGGTTTGGTCCATGTTTGGCGTTTCTATGGCGGGTTGGTCGGCATTGTATTTTCTTTTCATGGCCGTTATGAGTTTATTTCTATTTATTCGTACGCGAACGCTTTATTCGTAATCTATAGCTAGCACTCTATTCCCTGTTGTAAGCAACCGGGAATAGAGTGCTTTAACAAGGTATCATGCACCAACACTGATGCTTTGGCAGACAACCTCTAATTCTTTTGTTATTTTTTCTGAGTTTGTTTGAGTGTTAAATAATCCCCATCGACCTGTTGCTAAATTAATCAAGCCTAGGGTGCTTATTGAGATCAGTATGCTTGCTATATCCGCCAAAACTTGTTTCCAGCCACGATGCTTAGCTAAGACAGGTAACTCATCTGCAATGGCCTGCAGACAAGTGGTTTTAAAATTATCTACACTGACCTGTTGCGGTTTATCAGAGTTTAAAAACTCTTTCTGAGCCCTACTTAGCTTAGTGTAAAGTGAACGAGCAGCTTTTGCCGCATCTTGGTAATTTTCTTTTTCTTCGGCTTGTTGCTCCATTATAATCGTCATATTTTCTATAACTGATAAATGTTCTGCAAAGCGAGTTTCGTCTATAATTTTTGCAGCCGCCTCTCGGGAGGCAATCTTATTTTTGGTGCGTTGAGTTTCTTCTCTGATTATCTGTCTTTTATTCGCCAGCACAGAGGATAGAACTGGAGGTAAGCTTGTTAGGCCGAGAACAGTTCGTGCTTCTTCTAAATCATCTTTATTGATTACTTTATTTTCAAGCTGGAAAGTGAGCGTTTTACTGATCCTATCTATTTCCTGAATAGTTTTTGCTTGCGCTAGGGAAGTGATAGGGAAATTGCTAATTTCTTGTTCATAGCGTTGTATTATTCTTTCCGCAAGCTCTTGGGCATCGACTAGTTGCTCGGCAGCAGAACGTATGGCTTGGATTTTATGAGCAAGCGCTATTTTGATGCTAGGTGCCGTTCCATTGATGCCTAAGGTTTGTTGTGCTTGAATCAAGTCCACTTTATTTTTTATTAAGTGTTCAACTTGTCGAATAAGGTTTCCGCTATGCGCGTCAATGAGCTCTTGATTCGCGATGTTACTCAGATCAAACGAGAATGAAGTGATTTGCTTCACATAGTTTGCTATGACCGTTTCAGCGTCATCGAGGTTTTGGATCTGAGCTCTGGCTGCTTGATGTATCGATTGCCTTTTGCTTTCAATAGCCTTAGTAATTTCCGATTGATTTATTATACCCAAGGCATGCAGAGCGTGACCTAATTCGCTATTTTCACTGGTTAATTGCTCAAGTTGGTTTAAAAGATCCTGAGAATGTCGCTCTACAGATGCTGACGAGGTTATATGACTAAAGGTTACCTCAAAAGAGTTTATTTTTTCCTTGCATTGAGCAACTATGGCTCGAGCCTGCTCTTTTTCTTCGTCTCGACTAATAGTCGATAGTTGTTGCTGTGCTGCTAGAATGAGTCTTTGCTTTTTGTCTTCAAGCGCTCGGGTAATTCTAGGATGTTGGGCTTTTTGCGCTAAAGCTTGTGATGCATGCGTTAACTCATCATTGTTGTTAATCAGGTCGTCAAGCTGCCTCATCAGTTCCTGCGAGTGTGTCTCTACAGCTTCACGAGTAGTGGTTTTACTAAATGATATTGCAAACGAGTTAATCTGTTGCTCGTGATTCATAATTATACGCAGAGCTTCGTTTTTTTCTTGCTCAAACGCTTGTTTTAATTGTTGGTCTCTTTCCTGTTCTAAATTAAGGAGTTGTCGTTCTGCCCCTTGTTCTATTAGGCACTTTTTACCCTCAAGAGCGCTAGTAATCTGAGGATGTTGACCCACTATACTTAAAGTGCGCAGTGCCTGCGCTAAATCATCTTTGTCTGTAGTCAGTTGCTCTAATTCATGGATCAGTTTTTTATATTGAATTTCTACTGCATTAACTGTAGGGGCATTAATAAATGTTACATCAAAAGAGTTAATTTTCTGTATGAAATAGGTGATGACAAGATTGGCATGTTCTTGTTTTTGATTCAGAGTGTGTAGTTGTTGCTCGGTTGCTTTATGTATCTCTTGCATTTTTGCATCAAGAGCCATAGTAATCTGGTTCTGCTGATCTGGTATGCCCAAGGTATGTCTTGCCTGGATTAGATCATCTTTACCTGTCGTTAACCGATGGAGTTGATTCGTGAGTTCTTGAGCGTGGACTCTTACTGCTTCAATAGTAGTGATATTAATAAATGTAATGTCAAACGCATTGATTTGTCGTAGATAATTGTCAATTAATTGATGCGCTTGCTCTTTCTCTTGATTCTCTTTAAGAATGAGGAGTTGCTCAGCTCCGTTGTCTTCGATTAGCTTTTTCTTTCTTAGAAGGGCTTGAGTGAGCAGATAATTGTGCTGGAAGCTACCATCCAAGGTCTGTAGCGCTAGTCTCAATTCGCTATTTGTTGTTAGTTGCTCTGTTTGAGCAATAAGTTTTGCGCAATGCATCTTTACTGCTTCAGCAGAGCTTACATGGGCAAATGTTATTGGGAGTAAATTGATTTGCCGTATGTATTTTTCAACCACCAATTCTGCTTGCTCTTTTAGAGTATGTAATTGCTGTGCGGCTGCCTCGTGTATTTCTTTCATTTTTGTTTCACAGGCTGTAGTAATCTGAACTGAGTGGTCTATGCTGCCTACGGTATGGAGTGCTTGAACTAAGTTTGGTTGCTCTTTGATTCGAACAAGCTGCTCCGTGAGTTTTTTACGGTGTAGTTCTATAGCTTCAGCGGTAGTGGCTTCACGGAACGAGACTTCGAGTGAATGGATTTGCTGCAGGCAACCTGAGATAACCTGGTGAGCTTGTTTTTGCTCGTGGTTTTCTTCAAGAATACGTAGCTGCTTGTCTGCAGCCTCTTGGATTAATTGTTGCTTTTTTAGAAGAGCTTGAGCAATTAAATGGTGTTGGTTTAAACTACCTAAGGTCTGTAGTGCTTGGTTTAACTCGCTATTTGTTGTTAGTTGTTCTACTTCTGCAATAAGTTTTTTGCAATGTATCTCTACTGCTTCAGCAGAGCCTACATGGGCAAATGTTATTGGGAATAAATTGATTTGTTGCCTGTATTTTTCAATCACCAATTCTGCTTGCGTTTTTAGAGAGTGTAATTGTTGTTCAGCCGCTTGATGTATGAGTTTTATTTTGCTTTGCAGTGCTTTATCAACGCGAGACTCTCGGTCTATTATGCCCAAATGATTTAGTGTTTGAATGAAATCTTGTTGTTCTTTAGTTAGTTGCTCAATAAGTTTTTTACGATGAGCATCCACCGCTTTAGCTGTAGTTATATCAATGAATGATATTTGGAGTGAGTTAGTTTGTTGTTCATAGCGGGTGATCAGATGTTTTGCCTTTTGGTGTTTTTCTAAAGTAAGGCGTTTTTGCTCCGCAGCTTCTTGTATCTCTTTTATTTTTGTCTCATAGGCTGTAGTAATCTGAAGAGATTGGTCTATGCCTACGGTACTGAGTGCTTGAACTAAGCTTGATTGCTCTTTGATTTGAACAAGTTGCTCCCTGAGGTTTTTACGGTGTAGTTCTATAGCTTCAGCGGTAGTGGCTTCACGGAACGAGACTTCGAGTGAATGGATTTGCTGCAGGCAACCTGAGATAATTTGGTGAGCCTGTTTTTGCTCGTGATTTTCTTCAAGAATACGTAGCTGCTTGTCTGCACCCTCTTGGATTAATTGTTGCTTTTTTAGAAGAGCTTGAGCAATTAAATGGTGTTGGCTTAAACCACCCAAGGTTTGTAGCGCTTGGCTTAACTCACTATTTGTTGTTAGTCGTTTCATTTGAATGAGCAATTCATCACGACGTATTGTCACCTGTTCAGCGGAGGTTATATTAATAAACGAGACAGGAGATAGGTCAATTTGTTGCACCACAGTTCTTATTGTTTCTTGGGCTTTTGTAATAACTAAGCATCGTTGTTCTGCCTCTTGATTAATTAAATCAGTTTTTCTTTTGATCTCCTGAATAATAAGAGGATGTTGTTCAGTGATACCTAAGATTTGCAATGCTTTATTTAAGTCGGTTTTATTTTGAGCAATTAATTCTATCTCGGTGATGAGCGTAGCGCGTTGTAATTCGATATTCTCAACGCTTGTTCCATTATTAGGCCTTATTTTAAAAGAGTTTATTTTTTCTACATAATGTTGGACTACTTGGTTTTGCAGTAATAATTCCTGTTCTGATGGAGCTTGCTCTGACTTTTGCATCGATAAAAACCATGTTTTAAACTCTGTCGTTTCTTCTAACTCAATCTGTCTCTTTAATTGTTGGAACGACATTCCAAAAAGGTGTTTTTTAGTCGCAATAGTAAATAATGTGTTTGTCAGCTCAGGATTTCGTTCACTTAGTTTTTTTAGACCTTCAAAAAAGTGGCGAGAATTGGGGACAGTGGTTGTGGCAATGACTTTATCCAGAAGTGCTTCATCTACTAAGGCTTCATGATTTTTTTCAATATATTCCTGTGCGGAGGGTAAAATAGGATAGGTGTCTATTACTTTGGCTATTGCAAAAGCTAGAAATGATTCGGGCTTTAAAAATACTTTGACGGTATCCTCTGTGACTACTTGCTTCTTCACTAACATTTGTAATCCGACATGCCGAGTCGGCAGGATTGTTGGATTAGGAACATTAAAGAAATAGTTAAGCAGGCCTGCTGTTACGAATTGCTCCGCTTCAGCCCTATTATTTGCTCCTTTAAATTCTCTTGCCTTATGAGTGATTGCCGCATTGATAACTAACAGGGAAAAATCTTGGCTCGTAGCGATTGGGTGTAGTGGATGATCATTATGGTCTTTTGCTATCCTTATTTCTTCTACAAATGCAAGAATTGACTTCATATCTTCTTTAGCATTTTCCTCTTGTAATAAGAGTTGGATTAATTCAATGTGAGGAACTTGGGTTATTACCCTCACAATAAATTGTTCTTTATTACCGCCAGCGTCTAACATACAACGCATTATGGTTTTTTGATCCGTGATAGGTACGATATTAAAAAGTGCATGCAGGTAAGGGGTTCTTTTATGCAAATTAATGCACAATTCAATATTTTTGGAGTTTAATAATAGTCCCTTTTCTTGCATTGTCGTAAAAAGAGCCAACAACGCCGTATTAGCAAATACATATCTCCCTATATCTTCCGAGCATTGGAGTAAGATGCGAGTTAGTTCGTACTGATGCTTATTGGTACTGTAGGTGCAAAATCGATAATTGCGTTTTTTTATATCTTCTAAAGTATAAGACTCTGTTATTTGGTTATTCCATGGATTTCTTAAAACAAATGTATAACTCGAGGGAGGGTTAGGGGTTATGCTTTCTATTCTTAAGGCATGACGACCATGATATTGACCGAAGATATCTCGTTCACCATAGGACATGCTTATATAAACAGGTAATTGCGGATTAATAGCTTTTAGCTTGATAATTTGATCAATATCTTTAGTATCATAAGCATCAATCCCTAATAATTTTCCAACAAACGCCGTGGATGTATCACTATGCCTTAGCTTGGTATTATGAGCAAAAACGCTGGCCAACATTACATCATTATTCCAATCTGCTACATAATAATAAGAACTAAGGCGTTCTAAAATTTTTACTGCGAGTGAATTCGACTGTACGCCAACCGTTGTCTTATCAATTTCTTGTAATCTAACCGTGCTGATTGTAAAAACATCTTCATCTGTATTGGTATCATGAAAATAGCCGTATTTTCCTTCCATCTTTTCGGGCTTAAGAAAGGCACTTTGATTGGTTCGTTTAATTCGTACAGTGACGCCATCTTTAGTTTCGGTAAATAGGGATTTTATCAAGTCACGCCCTTCACTCCCTAAATTAAAAACACAATCTAAAGCTGCTAAAAGGTAACAATCTCCAGCTTTGCCTTGGTTTAACGTTATAGATGTATTGTCGTTTGGGAATAAAGGGGTCATATTGATTCCATTTACACAGTTCGATTTAAATATATTCATCATAATACCTTAAAATGATTATGGTTTCCTTAAGGACAAGGGAGTTAAGATTGATTCTTTAGTAATTAGCGCAATGTTTTCAAACGATTTTTTCCAAGTTAATTATGCTAAGTAAGGCTCATTTTCGTGGGGAAATCGGTATAATCAGTAAGGTATAGAGTTCCCTGTGAAACTTTTTGAACCGAACTCTAGCTCTGGCAATCTCAATGCGATTTAGTTATCATGGGCCTTTTTTTGAGTTGTTTTTCTATTAATGAAATCCTTTTCTTGCGAAGTGCTTTATAGGCATTCAGGTACTAACGCCCGTGTAACTCGTGTCACAACTTCCCATGGTGAATTTATTACTCCAGTCTTCATGCCTGTTGGTACTCGAGCAGGGGTGAATAATATGACGCCAACGGAACTTCAAGCTGCTGGGAGTCAGATCATTTTAGGCGGTAACACCTACCATATGTTATGTGCGCCAGGGATGTCTGTTATTGAAAAGGCAGGGGGTATGCATCATTTTATGGGATGGCATGGCCCTATGCTAACTGATAGTGGTGGGTTTCAAGTATTTAGTTTGTCTAAGAATAAAGAGATTTGTACCATAGATGAGGAAGGTGCTCATTTTAAATTACCTGGCAATCAACGTTTGATTCATATGACTCCTGAAATGTCGCTTGAGACACAGAAAATCATTGGCGCTGATATCATTATGGCCTTTGATCAATGTACTCCTGATAGTTGTACCAAAGATGAGGTCAGGTTGATTATGACCAGAACGCATCGATGGTTGAAGCAATCCGTAGCCTATCATCAACAACATCCTAATTCCCGCTACGACTATCCTCAGGCACTATTTGGGATAGTACAAGGCGGCGTTTTTGAAGACTTGCGTCGAGAAAGTGCTGATTTTGTCTCTTCTATGGATACCGACGGTATTGCTATAGGTGGTGAGACTATAGGATTTGACATGGACACTACAGTAGAGGTGATCCGTTGGGTTAGAGATTATTTACCCGAATATAAGCCACGCTATACTATGGGCGTTGGAATGTCTCCTCAAGATCTTTTAGACGTAGTGGCTGAAGGAATTGATATGTTTGATTGTGTTGCTCCGACTCGCAACGCGCGACATGGGGCTTTGTACTGTGGAGAGCTTGTTACTGATGGGAGCTGGTTGCGTTTTGCCAGCGAGTATGACAATGAGCGAATTCAAATAAAAAAATCGTGTTTTGCCAATGATCTATCTCCCGTGATGAAGACTTGCCGTTGTTATACTTGTCTTAATTATTCACGAGCTTGTTTGCATCATTTATCGAAACAAAAAGCGAATTTATTTACTGCTCTTGCAAGCATCCATAACGTCCACGTATTGCATGATGTTTGTGCTAAAATGCGCGACTTAATAATGAGTTCTTAACAAATTAATATGGGTCAATTTGCCACTAACTTGGGTAAACGAGATGAGTTGAGTACCGCATGTAGTATAGACATTAGCATGCGTTTATAGGGGCCAAAGCATTACATCCAGTAATCCATAATGGTCAAAATGATGGCCGAACCTCAAAAGATAATAGGAGAAATGATGGTTATAATTAGTACATCTAAAGGTGATATTCACATAAAATTAGATGAAGAAAACACGCCAGTAACAGCTGAAAACTTTCTAAATTATGTTCGCAGCGGTTTTTATAATGATACGATTTTTCATCGAGTGATTGATGGTTTTATGATTCAAGGGGGCGGGTTAACTGCTAATATGGAACAAAAAACAACACAAGCCTCCATCCGCAATGAAGCAAAACAAGGGAAATCTAACAAGCGCGGTACCATAGCGATGGCGAGGACCATGGATCCTCATTCAGCGACCGCTCAATTTTTCATTAATGTTGCTGATAATGGTTTTCTTAATTATAGTAACGATACTCTTCAAGGCTTTGGATATTGTGTCTTTGGTGAAGTAATAGAGGGCATGGACATCGTTGATGCGATTGCCAAGGTGAAAACGGGCCAACGGATGGGGCATGGTGATGTCCCTGTTGAAGAAATTAGTATTATTGAAGCTAAAGAAGCATAAATGATGAAGCAGCTCTTGCATTGGCAGGAGCTGTCAATTCTCAATTGGCTATTTGGTTTTGCGTTTTTTTATGCTTTCTGAATAGTCAAATATAGGTATTTCTATATGGAAGAAAATAGCAAATAATCTTGCTGTAAAAATACTAATTAATGTGATGATAACGTTAATATTTTTGGGAACGTTGAAAAAGGTGAGGATAATGAAAAGGAGGGCGCCTGCTAGAGCAATGACTGCATATAATTCTTTTCTTAATACCAAAGGGATGTCGTTACACAAGATATCACGTAACATGCCACCACAAATACCCGTAATCATTCCACTAATTATCGCTACACTAGCCGACATACCATGAGAGAGAACTTTTTGAGTGCCAATAATGACAAATGTAGACAATCCCAGGGCATCAAGGATTAAAAATATTTTCATAATCCTTACTAAAGAATGAGCGATAAATATAGTTAAAAAGGCGCATAAGGAGGTATATAATAAATACTCAGGATGAGCGACCCAAGTAAGCGGATATGTGTCGAATAAGACATCCCTTACGGCACCGCCGCCTAAAGCTGTAATACATGCGATGAGCATTACGCCAAAAAAATCCATTTTTTTGCGGCCGGCAGCCAAAGCTCCTGTTATAGCTTCGACACAAATGCCCATAATAAAAAGAGAATGGAGTAACATAAGGTTCATTGCTGTTAAAAAAAACAATGATAACACTTTTAAAACAAATGACGAAATACTGTTCTTTGGCTAGAATTTAAATAATAGGTACTATATAAGAAGCCTTCAATGGCAGTGGAGTTAGTTGATGGATATGAATACTGAAAATCAGTCGTACTCATTACTCGATAATATGGATCGCAGTTTACGAGAAAATATTATCAGGTTGGATCAAAAATTAAAAGGCTTACGTGCTGAGATAGAAGCAAAATTGGAGCGTCCTTTTTTATTTGCAGAGGAAAGTCGTGATGAGTCTGTTCAGAAACTATCTGTTATTTCTGAAGAAATTAATGCTGCAATTGCGGGTATAGAGAGCTTAGTTAATTTAGTTTCTTCCCAAGATAAAGCAATTACGAATCAATTTTTGCAAAGTGAAGAAATGCAAAAATTTGGTGAAATGATATCTGAGAATCTAGAAAAGATTGCCGAAATTAAAGCTAATTTTTAATTTATGCTTACCTTATTTCTTCCTCAACCTGATGACACTGAGGTTGTTTAAACATTTTATGGATGCCGACTTTCGTCGGCAATTCGGATAGGGGCAAAGTCGACACGGATGTATGCGGTGCTTGATTAGAAAAAATTTCTCACAACCGGCACTCAAATCTGACCGTTCGAGTAAGCATTAGCGGCTGAGTTATTACGAACGACACATAAAACGCTTAATGGTGTCAAATTAAGAATGCGTAGCCCAGATGGAAGTACGTATAAAAGCTTAAGTTGACTCCATTACCTGAACGGTTCGCTAAATACTGGTTGGTTTTTGATACTGTACAGTAAAAACGGGTCTCTCAAATTCTAACGAGGAAATAGTATATTGATTCTCCTTTTCCCTATAGAGTTTGGTTAGAAATTTAATATTAATCAATACTATGGTTGCTAAAAGGATAATAATGATACTTGGAGAGCTTGGCATTTGCGTTGTTCTTGCTAAATAATCTGAAACTAACGGAGGAAGTCCCGCTGCAAGACTTGCTGCTGTAGAATAGACTATGGACAAAGCGGTACAGCGGATTTGTAAGGGAAACAATTCTGTTAATAAGACTGTAGCGACACTGTAATAGCAAGCACAAGGAATAGAGATCGCTAATTGCATTAAAATAAAATAAGTTGCATTACCATAATTAATCACATGCATAAATGGATAAGCCAGAATCAACAAGCCACTACTGGCAAAAGTTAGCATTTTAAGTCTATCTTGTTTGTCTGAAAGCCAACCAAATAGGGGGATAAGTAAGGTAACAAATAATAAAGACAATGTATTGGAAGCCATAATCAGTGAGCGAGAAATATGAGCATATTGAATGGCATGTAGCGGGATATAGAGATAAAAAAAGAAACCTGTGGTAACTGATAAAAAACTAGAGAAAAATGCAAAATGAAACATAAAGGGATGTTTTTTGACAAAATGTAATGATTGTCTGTAAATATCTAAAGTTGATGGTTTTTCCCTATTAGAATAATAAATAATATAAGCCAGACTTTCAGGCATTTTGGCTCGGATATAAAATCCAATACCAGTCGTTATCAAGGCAAATAAGAACGGAATGCGCCAAAGATTGACATACTCCGGGTGACGATTGGAATAATAACGAACTCCCTCGACTATGATGCATGCGATTAAATAACCTGCTTTTACCCCGACTGAAGACCAGCACCCTCTAAAGCCCCTTTTTTTTTCATCACCACTTTCCACAAGTAATGAAGAGGAGTTTAGAAATTCAGAGCCTAAAGCCATGCTTTGGATAATTCTTAAAGTGAGTAAAAAAGCTGCAGCAAGTAAACCTATGCGGTCATATCCAGGAATGACTCCAATTAAAGAAGTGGATACTCCCATGATAACAATTGATGCCATAAGAACATTTTTGCGGCCGTACAAGTCTGAAAGTAAACCTAAGATGAAAGCACCAATTGGTTTTGCTAAATAGGCGATAAAAATGAGAGATAACATGACGGTAGGTTTGTCTTTATTCACACCCAAAAGGACTTGAGATAATTCAGAAGACAAAAAATAACAAATGGACATATCATAGGCTTCTACGATATTTCCCATAAGCCCGCCTAGTATCGCTTTATTCTGATGTTTCATATTCACCTTGTTTCGAGGACACGTGAGAAGCTAACCTGTCACAATGATTAAATAGAGGGTTTAATATATTGGAACAATATTGTCCTATTTTATAAAAGTCTTCTCGTTTATTAGAGAATAATTCGTGTGTATGTGCACATGATTTGCGGCTTGCCAGAGAGTAAACCACATAATGTTGATCTATTTTTGCTGCAAGAGATAAACCTATTGGAAAAGCGTGTTTGATTTGCTTGAGGTAATAAAGCTCAT
The DNA here is from genome assembly GCF_000953135.1 of Legionella fallonii LLAP-10. Taxonomy (NCBI): domain Bacteria; kingdom Pseudomonadati; phylum Pseudomonadota; class Gammaproteobacteria; order Legionellales; family Legionellaceae; genus Legionella; species Legionella fallonii. The sequence continues at coordinate 399,773 of NZ_LN614827.1, forward strand.
CGTACCTGTCTTGGTCATATAAAGTTTGCCAATAGGCTTGGCTGCATAGAGTAAACCATAAGGGATTATAGGATTGGTCATAACGCCACAGTGGACTACTGAATAAATTAAATTCCATTGCTGGAGTCGAGGAAAACGTAATTATCTGATTGTTTCCACTGATACGTGTTAAAGCGATATGGTGAATTTCATGTATTCCTAATACATCCCTAAATACAGTGGAGACTTTATTTTTAAAAGCAAAAAGGATTTCTAAAAAGTGTGGGTGCGGTACTAAATCATTACGGCTATTGTCCATGACTTGTTCTTATCCTACATTCCTTGCGGATGGCTAAAATGCTTCACTGAAGATAAAGCTAGATCTATAATTTTTTTAGATTGCTCTTCATTGGCATTGATTAGACTAATATCGTTAATCAACTCCATCAAAAAATTAGGTATCTCTTGTTTTTCCAGATCGCCATTATATAGACATGCTGCTCTGGTGAAAATATAGTGAAGTAAATTTTTGCTTATCGTTATCTTATTTTGCGCGATACCTTGATCATTATGGGCATCGCCGAATAGCAGCCAACCAGGAGAAACCTGTAGTTTCTCTGCAATTTCCATGAGCTTTACTGGTTCAGGTATCGCTTCTCCGCGCAGATACTTTCGACATATCTGAACCGAATACCCCGTTATCTCTGCTAACTTATGAATGCAAACTCCCGAAGTGGAGCGTTGCGAATTGAATCCTACAGCAATCATGGCATCACGAAGACGATAAGCAAACTGTTTGGTTAAGTTGACTTTTTCCATGAGGATACAAACGACCTGAATACTGAGAACTAGGTAAAGTGTAACAAAGGGAAGGCCAACCTGCAAATTAGGATATCATTGGAAACTTTGAGTTTCGTTTGGAAATTAAATGTTGACATTGGAAACCAATCGATTATAATCTCCTGCGAAACGAAGGAAAAAGTTTCTAAAGTCCAAACAAACAAACAAGGAAGGAAGTGATACACGATGGAACAAGTATCACTTAAAAGTCCAAAACAGAGGAAAGTGGCGTAACCGTAGTAAGCCAACCTCGCACCAATTGGGTCTGAATAGAATCCCCTCTATTCAGACCTTTCTTCCCGCAATAGTATTCATGTGTGAAATATTATTGTGCAAATGCTAGCTAAATGAAATCATTGTCCTATAATTAACCAGTAATGGAATAAGTCAAATAAACCAGGATAAAGAAGGGATACCCTGGAATGGTTCACAATTGACTTAGAAGGAAATACCAATGAGTATTGCTGAGAATAAAACTATTCCTACTCTTACACGACTTATAGACATACGAGCATCCGAACTTCCCGACCAGGTGGCATTTAAATTCTACGATGCGAAATCAGGAATTTTACAAACATTGACTTACAAGGAACTGAGGGATAAAGCACTTGCAGTTGCGGGACTATTACAGAAGACAATTAAACCTGGCGATAGGGTGTTGTTGGTATATCCTCCTGGTTTTGAATTAATCATTGCCATGTTCGCCTGTATGTATGTAGGAGGAGTATGTATATTAACCTACCCTCCATTGAATGATAAATTTGTGCAAAAAATACAACATATTATAGCAGACGCTAAACCACGTCTCGCTTTATGTGTGAAAGATTTCTCAGTTAAATTCAATCAGTTAAAGTTAGCAAAATCACTATTTAAAATTCCCCTCGTTCACCATCTATCAAAACGAATGCTGCACAAGGTATTTGAGTTATCCAATTGGGATGTGGATAGTCTCAAATGGGTGGTAACCGATCAATTGAAAAAAGAGACTGTCTATAATCCTATAGAGATTGAGCCCGAACAGGTGGTTTTATTTCAATACAGTTCTGGCTCAACAAGTCAGCCTAAGGGGATTATGCTAACACATCAAAATTTAATGCATAATCTTGAGGCTATACATGCGGGTATGTGTGGTAGCCAATCTGACCTGGTTGCCTGTTTCTGGTTGCCGCCATATCATGATATGGGCTTGATTGGAGGTATCTTTTCTCCAATTTTTGCCAGGAGCCCATCTATTCTATTTTCCCCTATGGACTTTCTACGAAGACCTCTATCCTGGTTAGAAATGATTACCAAGCATAAAGTAACGATCACGGGGGGACCCAATTTTGCTTATGAATACTGCGTCAATAGAATTACCCCTGAACAGAAAAAATCACTGGATTTGAGCTCTTGGAAAATTGCATTTTGTGGTGCTGAACCTATACATGCGGACACAATAGAAAAATTTTATGAGTATTTTAAGGAGTGTGGGTTAAGCCATGAAGCCTTTTGCCCCTGCTATGGTCTAGCTGAGTCTACTGTTTTTGTTAGCGCGGTTGGACCAAGTCAGAATTACTTATCAGGCTCTTTTTCTAATACTTCATTAAAGAAACGAGAAGTGGATCATATTGCTTTAAACGATAAAGATGCAAAATTATTAGTGGGTGTTGGTAGGCCGTCGTTTAATGTAAAAATTGCAGATCCAGACAATTTTCAGCTTTTAGCTGAAAATAAAGTAGGCGAAATTTGGATAGAGCATAATAAGAGCATTGCACAAGGGTACTGGAACCAACCTGAGTTAACAAAGGAGGTGTTTCAGGCGAAATTAGCCGATGATCATTCTAATGCATCTTATCTAAGAACAGGGGATTTAGGATTTATTCATCAGAACCAACTATTTATTTGTGGTCGAATTAAGGATTTGATCATTATTCATGGTGCAAATTTTTATCCTCAAGATTTAGAGTTAACTGTTTCTTATGCGCATTCAGCCGTAAGAGCGGGATGTGTTGCGGCGTTCAGTATGGAAGTTGAATATGAAGAAAAATTGGCCATAGTATGTGAGGTGAATGAGTTTCATGACTATGACTCAGTAATTCACTCCATTACCCAATCAATTGCTAGAGATCATCAGCTTGCAGTACATACTATTGCGTTGATAAAACCTAGAGAACTACCAAAAACTACTAGCGGAAAAATTCAAAGAAGACTATGTAGAGAACTATTATGCAAACGTGATTTGCCAATAGTGAAGTTATGGTTTGTCGATCAAATAACAAATGATAAACATATTGTACCTGGATCTGATGAAATGCAGCTTGTGCAAGCGAATGAATTAAGAGCTTGGTTAATTAATAAAATCGCAGTTCGCTCTCAAATAAAACCAGAGTCTGTTGATTGTAACCAGGCTTTTACTGAATTTGGCATTGATTCCCTTGAACTGGTAGGCATAGTTGATGAGTTAGAGAAATTTCTGAATAAAAAAATAGACTTAGGCCTATTTTGGGATTTTCCAACGATCAATATGATAGCCGATTACTTTGCTACTGCCCCAGGTTCAATTTCAGTACAAAAGATAAATAATCAATTTAGCAATGGTGTTGGGGAAAAAGGAGTATTTAAGAAGGCAGGAAAAACAGGAATCCTTATCATTCATGGTTTTAGTGGGACCCCGGGCGAGGTTCTCGAGTTTGGTAATCAACTATGGAAGGAAAATATTACCATTGCAATACCACAATTAGCAGGGCATTGCTCTTCTGAGAAGGATTTAAAATTATCGAATCGTCATGATTGGTATGAGTCGGTAGAAAAAGCATACAACCTACTTGCAGAGCATTGCGATCAGATCTATGTCGCCGGCCTTTCTGTGGGAGGACTGCTTGCTCTTAAATTAGCCGCAGAGAAGAAAGAGAAATTAGTTGGAGTGATCTTGTTGAGTCTTGTATTTTTTTATGATGGCTGGAATATGTCAAAATTAAAAATAAATCTCTTAATGCCTTTTATAATACATACACCCTTACGATTTTTAACAGCATTTAAAGAACGCTCTCCCTATGGAATTAAAGATGAGCGAGTAAGGCAATCTATTGAGTTGATTATGAAAAATCAACGAAGCAATGCCTCAGAGCAAATTGGAATTATGAAAATATCTGGTTCAAGCTTAAAAGAAGTAAATAATTTGATACGAGATACAAAACGTTTGTTACCGCATATTCATTGTCCGGCGTTAATTATTCATTCATTAGAAGATGATATGGCAAGCATTAAAAATGTGGAGTTCTTACAAAGGAAAATTGGAACGAAGCAAATTAAATTATGTTATCTGAACGATTGCTATCACGTCATTACTTTAGATAAAAAGAAAAACGAAGTGGCGGCTCATGTTCTCCATTTTTTAGTAGCCAATAAATAGCTGGTTTGGCGACAGTAGAGGGGTAAATTGATTATGTTATTTATTGTGGACTTTGATGGAACTATTTCAATTAACGATACTATTGATGTTCTATTAGAGTCATTTGCCTCTAAAGAATATTTATCTATTGAACAGCGCTGGAAAAATAATGAAATAGGTTCTATGGAGTGCATGAAATTACAATTTGAGCTAATTGAAGTAAAAGAAGACACACTAAAAAGCTTCCTTGACCATGTAGATATCGATTATTCCTTTATTAACTTTTGCCATTACGCTGTAAAATTGGGAACAATAGCTATTGCTAGCGACGGGATTGATTATCCAATTTATAAAATGCTGGAACAGCATAAGATCAATAACATACCTGTATTTGCAAATAAGATGCATCTTACAGAGGATGGGGTCTCCATTTCTTTTCCCTATGCTTCTAAATGCAAAAAAAGATCTGGTTGTTGCAAATGTGTTGTTAGTCAACGCCTCTGTTATAACGAAGAAGAGAAGATCATTTTGATTGGTAATGGCCAATCAGACACCTGTCTGGCTGAGCGGGCAGATTTTGTATTTGCCAAGGACTCGCTCAAAGACTATTGCATGAGCAAACATATTCCGTTTTGTGAATTTAGCAGTTTCCAAGACATTATTGCAGTAATGAAACAATGGGAGGAAACAGGCAGTTCTGTTCTAACTTAAATATGCCCATAAGTCGGGCTGAAAAGACGGTTATTAAATTATGACGGTTATTAAATTATTATGAGGTGTCACAATGGATATTCCTTCACTTTTAAAAAAAGATAGTCAATATTGTTCTTTCGGCGATACGGTGCATTATGCCAATCCACCTAAATTTTTTACTAATTGTGAGGGAAGCTATCTATATGATAATGAAAGTGTACCTTTCTTGGATTTGCAAATGTGGTATTCCGCAGTGAACTTGGGATATAAAAATAAACAATTAAACGAGGTATTAAAACAGCAAATTGATACGTTACCACAGCTGGCCTGTCAATATCTTCATCAAGAGAAAGTCGAATTGGCTGAGGCATTATGCAAAAATATAGAGGAAAAAACGGGGCAAAAGGGAAGGGTGCATTTTAATGTAGGTGGTTCTCAAGCCATAGAAGATGCTCTTAAGATAGTACGCAATGAAACAAAAAAGAACTTAATGCTGGCTTTTATGGGGGGATACCATGGTAGAACTCTTGGTGCATCGAGCATTACATCAAGTTATCGCTATCGAAGACGATTTGGTCATTTCTCCGATAGAGCTTTTTTCCAGCCATTTCCCTATTGTTTTCGTTGTCCCTATGAAATGAAAAAAGAAAGCTGTAAATTATATTGTGCTAATCAATTTAAAAAACTATTCGATACAGAATATAACGCCGTTTGGGATGATAAAGCTGGTGAGGCAGAATACGGGGCATTTTTTATTGAGTTTATTCAAGGGACTGGCGGTTATGTGATTCCACCTCCTGATTATTTTCAGGAAATAGCAAAAACGTTAAAAGAGCGCAATATATTAATCGTAGCTGATGAAATTCAAATGGGTTTTTATCGAACCGGTAAATTTTGGTCTTTTGAGCACTTTGGGGTGAATCCGGATATCATCGTCTTTGGCAAAGCACTCACTAATGGTTTGAATCCTATCTCAGGAATTTGGGCGCGAGAAGATCTCATTTCACCGGAAAAATTTCCGCCAGGATCCACCCATTCCACATACTCCTCTAACCCACTAGGCACTGCTGTTGGTTTAGAGGTAATGAATTTAATGACCAATGGACCGCTTGAACATCAAGTAAATGAAATAGGTGCTTACTTTCTGGAGCAATTGAAAGGATTGAAAACCCGTTGGAAAATGATTGGTGATGTTAATGGTCTTGGCTTGGCATTACGAATTGAATTATGTGAGGAAGACGGCTATACCCCTAACAGAAAATTGGCGGATGCCATTTTTAATGAAGGATTAAAAGGGGATTTAGATATTGAGAATAAAAAATACGGTCTAGTATTGGATATAGGCGGATACTATAAAAATGTATTCACCCTTGCGCCTTCATTGCTGATTACCAAAGAGGAAGTTGATTTAGGTATTAGGCTTTTAGAGATCTTACTAAAGCGCTGTGGGGCTGTTTAATCGCTGGGGTGTTAGTTCCCTCAGGGAATGATCCAATTCGGGCGTTCGAGTAAGTATTATTATCATGAGGAGTCAGGGCTATTACAGATGTTATGCTACATACCATTGGATTATTTGATAATCCAATGGTACAAGAATGTAATTCAATGTCATTTTCGCATAAGAATACCACCTACATCGGAACCGTTCATGTTGAGAAGGGGGATGTCTAGACACTAACTTCCTTATCCGAAACTGACGTTAATTTAATGAGAATAAAGGTTTCATTAAGAAATTATTTTAACCAAAATAAATCGTTTCGTTTATTCTGTACGTTGAAATTGAATCTCTATTTTTGCATCTATTCCAGGGGCAACATATAAGGTGCCTTGAGCGTTACCTTCATGTTCCGAAAAAGTACCTAGCAAATTGCCGAACTCTGTATGGATGGTGACCTCTCCATTAATACAAACTCCATGGAGCTGTTTTGCTGAGTGGTTAGGACAAAGGCTGCTACCCGAATCCTTATATGCACTCACTGTAATGGCAAAATTTCCGTCTTTGTCTGGGATAGAGACTGTTCCTGAACCATGATATTTACAGCTTCCTAAAATCCAGTTATATGCCTGACCTTTTCCAGCCCAGCTACCAGAAATATGCTCACAAGAGTTGGTGTTATTTGAATGAAAAATATAATCGGCATGCGATAGATTGGTATAACACAACATTACTGTCATCAGTACAAGCAATAAACGCTCCTTCATGTTTTCTCCCTGTTAAAGGTTGTCGCTGATCTTTGGGGTTGGGTAATAAACTTGATTAAAGGTAAGGATTCAAGCTTGTACGGGCATTTTGAGAAAACAAGTTGAGTTACTACGTTTAATCATTGAGTTACGCTAATATTGATTATTGGAATTGTCAACATGCGTTGCACGTTACTGCTTCGTTGAGCAAACCAAGGTGTCGGTATCAATCGGATATTCAGTAGCTGAAGAGGTAAATCAATTAACTACTTACGTTCCATTAAGATTAAAGACATTGACAGAGTTTGTGATTAAGAATAAAACTGGCCACAGTCGACTCATTAAGGTTTCTTTTTAAAAAGCAGAGTGTCTGCGAAACAGACGAGCAAATTCTACTGTGGCGGGAAATTGCTTCATCGATTCAGTACTCGAATCCTCATGTGACTTTCGTGTACACTCAGGTTCTGCTCTCCGTGTCTACTTGCATTTCCTTCTTCACAGCGAGTTTGGAACGAGGTCTATTGAAAAGACAATTAATTATAAAGATATTTTTTTACAAGCAACATACAAAGGAGTAACCTTGAATCAATCGATTAACAAGGATTTTTTTTTAAAATTTTTACTAATCCTATTTTTTTCTATAGTTGGTATCACTCAAGCCTTTGCTTTATTACCTAATCATCAATTACAAACCAAGGCAAGTTCCTCGTCATTGCATACCCAAGCCCAACATAGGGGCGAAATAATCGTGTTAATCCATGGTTTAATGCGAACCTACATGAGTATGGGGCCATTAAAATCTTATTTTGAGAAGCAAGGATATACGGTTTATTATTATAAATACACGTCTGCACGATACAGCATTCATGAGCATGCAGTTGATTTAAATCAATATATTGTTAAATTATTAGCAGAAAATCCTGGAGCAAAAATACACTTTATTACTCATAGTCTCGGGGGAGTCATTATTCGAGAGGCACTAGGGAGGCTGCCGAAAGAACAATTAAAAAATGTCGATTCTGTAGTCATGCTGGCACCACCTAATCAAGGATCTGCGCTTGCTAAGTTCTCAGTCAAAGTGTTGCCGATGCTTAATTATTTCGTTAAACCTTTGGCCGAATTAAGTTCCGATCAAGCGGCCTACGTTCATCATGTTCCAATACCCAATATTAAAATAGGAATCATTGCCGGACGATTTGATGCTAAGGTGCCTCCATCCTCCGCTCGTTTGGATGGTTATCCTGAACCTGTTGTCGTTAATGCAACCCACACTTTTATTATGAATCATGCTCGCACAAAGGAGTTAATCAAGCGGTTTTTAGAATCAGGTTCATTTGAAGAGAATAAAAAAAGTTAAAACTAGATTACAAGAAGAGCGCAAAGCCCTGAGGGCTTTGCGGCAGGGGGCAAAGACGCTCAGATTTTAAAGGATGAAGGGCTATTGATAAATTGTTGTAGAGTTTCTGTTAATGGAAGACTTAATAATTTATGGCGACTTTCCTGTCCTCGTACCAACATAATTTGCGTTTTAGGTATTTTTAATAGTTTGGCTATAAAAAGGATAAGTTCCTTATTTGCTTTACCGTCTTGGGGCTGTGCATGAACGGCAATGTGTAACGCATCTTGATTGATCTCCAGAAGTGCTGTCTTACTAGCGTTAGGTTTAACATACACTTGTAACGTGACACGTTCATTCGTAATTTTAAACCACATAAATAATTAATCCAAAAACGAGTAAAATAATTTGCTTTATAATCATACCTTGGATATAATTCAAGCCAATTTGAATGCAGGTCGAATAATAGGCACGTAGCTCAGTGGTAGAGCACCACCTTGACATGGTGGTGGTCGGTGGTTCGATCCCACTCGTGCCTACCATGTAGCCTGAAATAATAGTAGAATCTACAAGAGCAACTACTACACCGAATATTGAAGATCAAAACCCTGCTTTTGCAGGGTTTTTTTTTGAATAAAAAGGCTTGTAAAATTTCGAACTCGACAAGTTGATTTTAATAGAGGAATTAAGCAATCTGTTAAAATCAAATTTTAGTGAGGAGTTCCGCGTTTTGCGAGGCTCCTGAAAAATGCTTTACGGATGCTAAAGGCGGATAAGACTATGCCAGACATTAAATTACCTGACGGAAGTGTAAAACATTTTGAGGCCCCTTTAACTGTTTATGATGTAGCCCATCATATCAGCCCGGGATTGGCCAAGGCTGCTTTGGCTGGCCGTGTTGACGATCGCTTAGTAGATACCTCTTTTCTGATTAAAAACAATTGTTCTTTAGTCATCTTGACCGAAAAGCAAGAAGAAAGTTTGGAAGTTATTCGTCATTCTACAGCACATTTGCTTGCTCAGGCGGTGAAGGCTCTTTTTCCTACCGCACAAGTCACTATAGGCCCAGTTATTGACGATGGATTTTATTATGATTTTGCGCTTCAAAGACCATTCACTCCTGAAGATTTAGAAGCAATAGAAGCCAAAATGCTGGAGTTGGCAAAAGCGAATTATCCTGTTACGCGTAGAGAATTATCGCGAGATGATGCAATAAATTATTTTAAAAGTATAGGTGAGGAATATAAGGCGAAGATCATTGCTGATATTCCTGAAGATGAAGTGCTTTCTTTGTATAAACAAGGTGATTTTGAAGACTTGTGTCGCGGTCCTCATGTCCCTGCTACAGGCTTTTTAAAAGCGTTTAAGTTGACCAAGCTAGCAGGAGCTTATTGGCGAGGTGACTCGAATAATGAGATGTTACAACGTATTTATGGTACTGCTTGGGCTGATAAAAAATCTTTAGCTGATTATTTGTTTCGTATTGAAGAAGCTGAAAAACGAGATCATCGTAAATTAGGGAAAGCACTTGAGCTATTTCATTTTCAAGAGATTGCTCCTGGAATGGTTTTTTGGCATCCCAAAGGATGGACCATTTACCAAGAGTTAGAGCGTTATATGCGTATGCGCTTGGCTGATTTTGGTTACCAAGAAATTAAAACACCACAATTAGTCGATAAAGTGCTATGGGAAAAATCTGGGCATTGGGACAATTTTAGAGACGAGATGTTTGTTACTGAAACAGACAATAGACACTATGCGGTCAAACCAATGAACTGCCCTTGTCACGTACAAGTGTATAACCAAGGATTAAAAAGTTATAGAGATCTACCTTTAAGACTCTCAGAGTTTGGTAATTGCCATCGCTGTGAACCCTCTGGCTCATTACATGGACTAATGAGAGTTCGCAATATGGTGCAAGATGATGCCCATATTTTCTGTACTGAAGACCAAATTCAGTCCGAAGTAGCGATGATGTTGGAGTTAGTGCAATCAGTGTACACTGATTTTGGCTTCAATGAGATTAAGTATCGTTTAGCGTTACGCCCTGAGAAACGAGTTGGCTCAGATGACGTATGGGATAAAGCAGAAAATGCTTTAAAGCTTGCAATGCAAGGAAGAAATATCGAGTGGATTGATGCACCTGGTGAGGGCGCGTTTTATGGTCCCAAGATAGAATGTTCTTTATCTGATTGTTTGGGGCGAATTTGGCAATGTGGCACGATACAAGTCGATTTTTCTATGCCGGCACGTTTAGAGGCCAGTTATGTTGCTGAAAATGGTAGCAAACAAATTCCAGTCATGTTGCATAGGGCTATTTTAGGATCTTTTGAGCGTTTCATGGGAATTTTAATAGAACATTATGCTGGCAAACTACCATTATGGTTATCACCTATACAGGCATGTGTTCTTACTATTAGTGAAAAACAGAATGAATACGCAGAAAAAGTGAGTCAAATTTTGCAAAAAAAAGGTATTCGTGCAAATTTTGACTTGAGAAATGAGAAGATTGGCTTTAAAATTCGTGAACATACCTTACAAAAGGTACCCTATTTATTGATTATAGGTGATAAAGAAGTCGAAACTGGCCAAGTCGCTGTACGTAGCCGTGAGGGCGTAGACTTGGGAGTGATGACGATAGATACAATTAGCGATACTTTGTTGCAGGAAATTGCCCGCAAAGGATCTTTATAAATAACTAACTGGAGGAAGAAACCATTAGTGCACCAACTAAGCGTGAAAATGATCGCGCACGAATTAATGAACAGATCACTGTACCTGAGGTACGCTTAATTGATGTCGATGGTAACCAGGCAGGAATTGTATCTACAAGGGAAGCATTACGTGCAGCAGAAGAGGATGGGTTGGATTTAGTGGAGATATCTCCCACTGCCAAGCCGCCAGTTTGCCGTATAATGGACTATGGTAAGTTTGTCTTTGAACTGAATAAAAAACAAGCTGAAGCAAGGAAAAAGCAAAAGCAAATTCAGGTTAAAGAACTAAAATTCCGTCCTACGACGGAAGATGGAGATTATCAGGTCAAGCTACGCAACCTGATCCGTTTCCTGAATCATGGTGATAAGGTCAAAATTACACTACGTTTTCGTGGTCGTGAAATGGCTCATCAGGAACTTGGTATGAAAATTCTGGAGCGTTTACAGGCAGATACTGCTGAATTTGCAATAGTTGAGCAACATGCTAAACGCGAAGGAAGACAATTACTGATGGTATTAGCACCTAAAAAAACTAAATAACTAATTATATTTGTTGTGATATGACAAATATTAATGCGGAGTATAATGTTATGCCAAAGTTAAAGTCACATCGTGGAGCGTCTAAACGCTTCCGTAAGACAGCAAGTGGCGCGATTAAACGTCGTGGTGCTTATAGGAATCATATCCTCACTAAAAAATCTACTAAACAAAAACGCCACTTACGCGTAGGTGCAAGCAGATTAAAGTCATGCGATGCTCGTTTAGCAGAGCGTATGTTGCACGGTAGTTAAGGGGAGGAATAAAAAATGCCAAGAGTTAAACGTGGTGTGACAGCAAAAGCGCGTCATAAGAAAATTTTAGATCTAGCTAAAGGTTATTACGGCGCCCGTAGCCGAACCTATAGAGTAGCAAAGCAAGCGGTAATTAAAGCTGGCCAATATGCATACAGAGACAGACGTCAGAAAAAACGTCAATTCCGTGCATTATGGATAGTTCGTATTAATGCGCAAGCTCGTGAGTGTGGCATGTCTTACAGCCGTTTGATTGATGGTTTGAAAAAAGCATCTATTGAATTGGATAGGAAAATACTGGCTGACATGGCCGTTAATGACAAAGTAACATTTGCTGCGATTGCTGAAAAAGCTAAAGCTGCATTAAAAGATTAATTTGTTATTAGATGGACTTTTTATTGCAAGAACGTGTTTTAAAAAACATAGATAAATCGTAATAAGGTCCAATGTAACTCAGCTCAAAGCAGTTACAAATAAATATATCGAGGAGGCTAAGGCCTCCTTTTTACTTGTGGGTAAAAATATGCAAGATATCATCACCATACAAGAACAGGCTTCTGATGCAATTAATAAAGCTCAAGATATTGCAACTTTAGAATCAATTCGTGTTGACTTTCTAGGTAAAAAAGGAAAGCTCACAGAGATTTTAAAGGGGCTTGCAGGTTTATCTGCTGAAGAAAAGCCTAAAGTAGGGCAGTTAGTTAATCAGGCAAAACGTGACATTGGTGCCTTAATTGAAACGAAGCTGCAGGAATTAAAAGAACAACAATTGTTGGCAAAACTATCAGCAGAAAAAATTGATGTCACTCTTCCTGGTCGCAATAAATTATCTGGCTCATTACATCCAGTCACTCAGGTGAAACATCGCATTAATGAATATTTCAGTCGTTTGGGTTTTGATATAGTTGATGGACCTGAAATCGAAACTGAATTTTATAATTTTGAAGCATTAAATATTCCAGGCCATCATCCTGCTCGAGCAATGCATGATACTTTTTATTTTGGTGATGGACGTTTATTGCGCACGCATACTTCTCCTGTGCAAGTACGTACTATGGAGCAACGTAAACCACCTTTTCGGTTAATTGCTCCTGGTCGCGTTTATCGATGTGATTCCGATCTGACCCATACTCCAATGTTCCACCAGGTAGAAGGCTTATTAATCGATCAACAAGCAACTTTAGCTGGATTAAAGGGGCTACTCCAAGATTTTTTTGCCCATTTCTTTGGACGTGAGCTTGCGCTTAGATTTAGACCATCGTATTTCCCTTTTACTGAACCCTCAGCAGAAGTCGATATTGAGTGTACTCAATGTTATGGAAAAGGGTGTCGCTCTTGTAAGTATACAGGCTGGCTTGAGGTATTAGGTTGCGGTATGGTACATCCTAATGTGTTGCGAGCGGTCAACATTTCTCCTGATGAATATCAAGGCTGGGCCTTTGGGATGGGGATGGATAGATTAGCCATGTTATATTATGGGATAGATGATTTACGCATGATGTTTGAAAACGATCTAACCTTTTTAAGCCAGTTTTAACGCACTCGTTGTAAAGCAAGTGGTCGCATAAGTAATTTATTACTGCTTGGTTGAAGTAGCCATTTTATGTTGAGCTAAGGCTCTATCTACAGTTACTTTTCCGAACAGTCATGATAGGTGATGGGGACAATAGATGAAAGTAAGTAAATTATGGTTACATGAATGGGTTAATTTCTCATTAACTGAGCAGGAGTTAGCCGCTCAATTGACTATGGCAGGTCTAGAGGTAGACTCTGTAAGTCCTGTAGCTGGAGAATTTACTCAGGTGGTTGTTGCTGAAGTACTCAGTACTAAACCTCATCCAGATGCTGATAAATTGACATTATGTGATGTTAACGCCGGAGCAGATCAGGTATTAAAAGTCGTTTGTGGTGCCAGAAACGTAAGACCGGGCCTAAAGGTCGCCTTGGCAATGGTCGGCGCACAATTACCTGGTGGCCTCAAAATTAAAGAATCTAAGTTACGCGGAGAGTTGTCTCAAGGGATGTTGTGTTCCGTTACCGAGTTAGGTCTTGCTGAACAGTCTGATGGCATCATGGAGTTAGCGGATGATGCTCCAGTAGGTATGAGTTTACGTGAATATCTCTCTCTAGACGATCATGTATTGGACATCGATTTAACCCCTAACCGTGCTGATTGTTTTAGCGTTTTGGGTGTTGCTCGCGAACTATCTGTATTAAATAAATTGCCTTTAATTGAACCGTCTATTGATACTGTTACCCCATCAGTAGATGATGTACTTGCTATTAATTTAAAAAATGCTGAAGCTTGCCCTCGTTATTGTGGGCGGATTATTCGTAATATTAACTCAGAGGCAACGACTCCTTTATGGATGGCTGAACGGTTACGCCGAGGTGGCATTAGGACACTTCATCCTGTTGTTGATGTGATGAATTATGTGATGCTTGAGCTAGGCCAGCCCATGCACGCATTTGACTTGTCTCAGCTGAAAGGAGGAATAAATGTTCGTTTTAGTAACGAATCGGAACATTTAGAACTTTTAGATGGGCAGGAAATTACGTTAAGTGATAAAGTATTGGTCATTGCTGATGACGAGAAGCCTTTAGCAATGGCAGGTATTATGGGGGGAGCTGACAGTGCAGTTCAAGCACACACGCAAAATGTATTTTTAGAAAGTGCTTATTTTCATCCAGTAACCATAGCCGGTGTTGCTAGGAAGTATGGTTTATTTAGCGATTCCTCTCAACGTTTTGAGCGTGGTGTTGATCCATACTTGCAAACAAGGGCGCTTGAACGAGCAACATCATTGATCTTATCTATCTCTGGTGGTGAAGCTGGCCCGGTGATTGAGTCTTGTAGTACAGAGTATTTGCCTGTAAAAAATGCATTTTCATTTGATACCGCTAAAGTGCAGAAAATAACTGGACTTTCTATTTCTCTAGAAGAAATGAAGAGCTTGTTAGAGGGGATAGGTGTTACCCTTCTTCAGGATATGAACGGTATTTTTGATGTGAAAATTCCTACGCATCGATTTGATATTCAGCAAGATGTTGATTTGGTTGAGGAAATCATTAGACTTTATGGTTACGACAATTTAAAGGCTCAGCCTATGAACACGTTGGTTCAGGCGGGACAGTCAAGTTCTAATGAGCGAATTGCGCAACAACTTGCAACCTGGTTTCGTAGCCGCGGCTACAATGAAACCATCAGTTATAGTTTCGTGGATCCGGAATTACAACAAGCCATTTATCCGCAGCAAGAGTTTATGCAATTGCTTAATCCTATTTCATCAGAGTTATCGCAAATGCGTGTTGGGATGTGGCCTGGATTACTTGCTTCTATGATTTATAATATTCATAGACAGCAGAATGCGATTAAATTTTTTGAGGTAGGTGTCGTCTTTGATGTCAATCAAGGACAATTGCAGGAAAGAGCTTGTGTTGCTGGTTTATTGGTGGGCGAACAAGGAAATGCAAACTGGAGCGAAACGACGCGCTATTTTGATTTTTTTGATCTAAAAGGAGACCTGCAGGCATTATTCGCATCATTAAAAATAGAGCAAGCTGAGTTTATCCCTGCTACTCATGATGCATTGCATCCTGGCCAATCAGCACAAATAATTGTTCATGGCCAACATGCCGGATGGATAGGTGTACTCCACCCCAAATTAATGGATGCGCTCGATCTTCAGCATGATGTTATATTATTTGAAATCAATTTAGCCGTTTTAATTAATTCCAGCGCGCCGCGCTATAAAACTATTTCAAAGTACCCTCAAATTAGAAGGGACTTATCCTTTTTAGTTGATAAACAGATTAATGCCATGGAAATTGAAACGGCTATTAGAGCAAGTATCAAAGAAAATTGGTTAAAGTCTTTTGACGTATTTGACGTATACATGGGGAAAGGTATTCCTGATGGTAAAAAAAGCTTAGCCGTAGCGATGACATTGCAAGATGATAGTAGGACTTTAGTTGACGCAGAGATCAACTCGTTAATTAGTGCTATAATCAAGACATTACAAAATGAATTTTCAATCATACTGAGGGAATAATCGTGAATGCACTAAGCAAAGCTATAATGGCAGAAAACTTGTGTGACGAATTAGAGTTATCTAAACCAGTATCTAAGGAAATAGTAGAAAATTTTTTTGAAGAGTTGCGGCATGCCTTAGAAAGTGGCCAACATGTCAAACTATCCGGATTTGGGAATTTCACCTTAAGGGATAAGCCTCAGCGCCCAGGTAGAAACCCTAAAACCGGAGAAGAGATTCCTGTGGTGGCTCGGAGAGTGGTGACCTTTAAACCGGGTTTGAAGTTAAAAACAAAAATTGAAGCAATAGGAAAATAATTCGTTGACTTATTATACAAAACACGTATTCTTATGTACAAATCAGAAACCTGCTGGTAAGCAATGCTGTGCTAATTCCGGAGGGGAACCTTTTTTCGATTATTTGAAAACCAGGTTACTGGAATTAGATATGCATGGTCCGGGAAAGATTCGCATTAGTAAAACGGGATGTCTTGGGCGTTGTGCCTCCGGTCCATGTTTAGTGATTTATCCTGAAGGCGTATGGTATAGCTACGCATCATTTAGCGATATCGATCAAATTATTGAGAGCCATTTAATTGCCGGAAAAGTTGCAGAGCAGCTTTTGATTGATCAATGAGTATATTAATAAATTAAAAACATGCATTGCTTTTCATCTGTCATCCTACATTCTGAGATGGATGAGGAGGAATAAAAGTTAATGTATTGTTGTTGTAATAAAATACAAATAATAAAGCTTACGCAAAGTATTAAAGTTGATGTGAAATTTGATTTTACTATGGGATTTAGTTAGCTAAATAGCCAGGTTAAAATTAAATTTTAATGAATAGATAGAGATTCTGCATAAGTTTTAATGCAATTTTAGAAGTGGAATTAGGTGTTTTTATAGGGATTTAATTAATTGATCGTAAATTTTTATCCTTTTTTACTTGTAGGATTTTTCTGTTTTGGTTAAAATCGCCCGTCCATGATAGAAAGATTACCAATTTAGGCGGTTCGGAGTTTATTTAATGAAGACATTTAGTGCCAAAGGCCATGAAGTCAAACGTGACTGGTTTGTGGTCGATGCCAGCGATAAGGTTTTGGGTCGCTTAGCGACTGAGATTGCCCGTCGTTTACGTGGCAAACATAAAGCTGAGTATACGCCCCATGTTGATACCGGGGATTACATCATTGTTACTAATGCGGAAAAAGTTACTGTAACTGGCCGTAAATTTAATAACAAAATGTATCATCGTCATACAGGTCATCCTGGTGGTATCAAATCAGTCACTTTCGAAAAAATGCAGGATAAAAATCCTGCGAAAATTATCGAACTTGCTGTAAAAGGCATGTTACCAAAAAATCCATTGGGTAGAGAGATGTATCGTAAGTTGAAGGTATATGCTGGTAACGAGCATCCACATACTGCTCAGCAACCCAAGCAACTAGAGATTGAGGAATAGTATTATGGCTGAAATGCAGCAATACTACGGTACTGGCCGTAGAAAAAGTTCAGTAGCTCGCGTTTTTTTACGTCCTGGTAAAGGTGAGATTAAAGTTAATAA
Organism: Legionella fallonii LLAP-10; assembly: GCF_000953135.1. Taxonomy (NCBI): domain Bacteria; kingdom Pseudomonadati; phylum Pseudomonadota; class Gammaproteobacteria; order Legionellales; family Legionellaceae; genus Legionella; species Legionella fallonii. Next base: position 417,272 of record NZ_LN614827.1, read on the forward strand.
TCGCAGCTTGAAAGAGTATTTCTGTCGTGAAACTGCTTGTATGGTTGTTATGCAGCCTTTAGAAACTGTTGATCTAACTGACAAGTTTGATATTTACATCACTGTAACAGGTGGTGGGGTTTCTGGTCAGGCTGGCGCAGTTCGTTTAGGAATAGCTAGAGCGTTAGTTGCCTATGATGAAAAAGGTCTGGTTGAAGATGCTGAACCTAATCCTAATTCATTCCGTAGAAGACTTCGTGCTCGCAACTTATTGACTCGTGATTCACGTCGTGTTGAGAGAAAGAAAGTAGGGCTACACAAAGCTCGTCGAGCTACTCAATACTCAAAACGTTAATTTGTTTTATTATAGAAAAAACCTCGCTATGCGGGGTTTTTTTATTTACAGATTCAACATCATTAATGCATGTAGTAGTGGTTAACTGCATGCATTAGGTGTATAGAGAAGGGTAACATCATGACAAATGAAATTACTGATCTCAATCAAAACGATAAAGACGGCGCCATTGATGAAGGTAGGCGACGTTTTTTATTAGCGTCTACCGGCGTTTTAGGAACTATAGGGGCTCTTTGTGCTTTTACCCCATTAATATCTTCTTGGCTGCCTAGTGCAAAGGCTCAAGCGAAGGGGACTCCTGTTCAAGTTGATTTAAGTAAAATGGAGCCTGGAGGGCAAGTTGTAGTCCAATGGAGAGGAAGGCCCGTATGGATTATTCGACGCACCAAAGAAATGCTGCAACATTTAACTCAAGCTGAGAGTTTATTACGTGACCCAGATTCATTAGTTGATCAACAACCCGAATATGCAAAAAATAAGTTCCGTTCTATTAATCCAGAGTATTTAGTTTTGGTAGGCATTTGCACGCATCTTGGTTGCACTCCAAAATATAAACCTACTCTAGGTGAGTTAGGAGCTGATTGGCCGGGAGGTTTTTTTTGCCCTTGCCATGGTTCTACTTTTGATCTAGCAGGACGGGTTTTTAAAGGTGTTCCTGCCCCTATCAATTTGGAGGTACCGCCTTATCGCTTTATTAATAATCATATTATTGTGATAGGTGAAGATACTGAATAAAAGGTTACATCATGAAAGGATTATTTTATTGGTTAGATGCTCGATTGCCTTTAATTGCTACTTGGAAAAGGCATTTTAGTCATTATTATGTCCCTAAAAATCTAAATTTTCTTTATTTATTGGGCTCAATAGCCCTTGTCATTTTGCTCAGTCAGCTGGTTACAGGGCTTTGGCTAACCATGTTCTATACACCGAATACCGATCTTGCTTTTTCTTCTATTGAATACATCATGCGAGATGTCCATTTTGGTTGGCTATTACGATATATGCATTCTACAGGAGCGTCTGCGTTTTTTATCGTAATTTATTTACATCTGTTTCGAGGATTACTTTATGGATCATATCAGAAACCAAGAGAACTCGTATGGATTTTAGGTATGCTTTTGTTCATTTTACTGCTGGCAGAAGCCTTTTTTGGTTATTTATTACCTTGGGGACAGATGTCTTATTGGGGGGCAGAGGTAATTACTTCATTATTCGGTGCCATACCTTACATAGGTAAGGGCTTAGTGACCTGGATTCGAGGAGACTTCTCTGTTGCTAATGCCACACTACAGCGTTTTTTTGCCTTACATGTGATCGGTATTCCAGCACTGATATTCTTTCTTGTTTTTTTACATCTTGTTGCCTTGCGTCAAGTTGGTTCAAATAACCCTGAGGGAATAGAAATTAACAAAATACTCGATAAGCAAGGAAAACCCGAGGATGGCATCCCTTTTCACCCTTATTATACTCTTAAAGATGCAGTTGGTGTGCTTGGATTTTTGATCTTATTTTTCTCTGTAGTATTTTTTATGCCGGAGATGGGGGGATATTTTTTAGAACGCGCTAATTTCACCCCAGCAAATCCAGTAGTAACACCTGATGATATTACACCGTTATGGTATATGGCTCCTTTTTATGCGGTGTTGCGTGCTATACCTAATAAATTACTGGGAGTTATCTGTCTGGGGTTAACTCTGATCGTTTTATTTTTTTTGCCGTGGTTAGATAGAAGTCCTGTACGCTCTATAAGATATAAGGGAATTTTCTCTAGAACAAGCTTGGTGCTTTTTGTAATGAGCGTTTTTCTTTTAGGGTATTTGGGGACTGTTCCAGTTAATCCACTCCGCTTGTTATTGGCTCGAATTGGTACAATAATTTATTTTACTTATTTTTTATTGATGCCTTTTTATAGCAGACTTGAGGTATGTCGACAGGTACCAGAAAGGATAGGGCAACGATGAGGGGTATAGGATATTTTTTAATCGGTTTCATTTCATTATTGCTCATGCAAAATGTCTCAGCAACAGAAATGTCCATGCCGTCGATTTCCATCGATATACAAGATAAAGACCGTTTGCAACGAGGGGCGAAATTATTCATGAATTATTGCTCTGGTTGTCACTCTTTACGCTATATGCGTTATAATCGTATGGCTGAAGATTTGGGGTTAATTGATTTTTCTGGTCAAATGAATGAGAATTTATTAAACAATTTAATTTTTACCAAAGCAGCCATCTATGACCCCATTCAAATCGCTATGCCTATGGATGATGCGCAGCAATGGTTTGGCGTTATCCCTCCTGACCTATCATTAAGCGCTAGAGAAAAAGGAGCTAACTGGTTATATCATTATTTAAAAAGTTTTTACAACGATGCCTCTCGCCCTTTTGGAGTGAATAATCTTCTAGTGCCTAATGTGGCTATGCCTAATATTCTTGAGTCTTTAATGGGACAACAGATTTTGGTAAAAGATAGTGAAACACATAGGGACTCTTTACTTTTAGTAAAACAAGGTGAAATGTTACCAATAGATTTTGATAGCAGTTTAAGAGACTTGGTGACTTTTTTAGTCTACGTCAGCGAGCCGGCTCGCTTAATTCGTTATCGTATAGGTGTTTTTGTTGTTCTGTTTTTAATTTTTTTCTTTATAGTGGTTTATTGTTTAAACCAAATTTATTGGCGACAATTAAAAAACAAGTGATGACAGAGAAGGATGAGGGAGCTATTAATCCGACTTTTTGTACTTTAATTGTTAAAATGAGTTGATTTAAGTACAAAATAACCCAGAGAGTTAAAACTGTGCTAGAATATTGTTCTTTGTTCTGTAGCATGGTAATGCTATTGATGCCGGCTTTAATGAATCCAAGGAGTTGCTAATGGCAATTGTCGCGAAACGCACCATAATGTCTTTATTTTCGGACGTTGATGATGTTTATAGCCATCAAGTACGTATTGTGTTGGCTGAAAAAGGTGTTAATGTAGAAATTCTTCCTGTAAAACAGGATGAGCCTGGAGCAGATCTTTTAGCTTTAAATCCATACGGGACTGTTCCAACGCTGATTGATAGAGAACTTGTACTTTATGAAGCACGTATTATTATGGAGTATTTAGATGAGCGCTTCCCTCATCCTCCATTATTACCTGTTTACCCAGTTGCTCGTGCAGAAACTCGTAAAATGATGCACAGAATTGAACAGGATTGGTATTATTTAATGAGTTACATTAATAGAGATGAGAATACTGATCAGGCAAGAGCCAACTTACTGGAAAGCTTAACCAATCTTGATCCTGTTTTTGCTGATAAGCCTTATTTTTTGAGTGATGAGTTTTCTTTATTAGATTGTGCTTTAGCACCGCTATTATGGCGTTTGCCTAAATTAGGTCTGGAGATTGAACCTAAATTCCAGGGATTGATAGGATACATGCAACGGGTGTTCAAACGTGAGTCATTTCAAGCAAGTTTGACCGATGCTGAGAGACAAATAAGGGCGGCTTAATATTATGGCAATGACATCAAGTAAACCTTACCTAATTCGTGCTTTCTATGACTGGATTGTAGATAACGAGTTAACACCATATATACTTGTTGATACCACCTATCCTGGTGTTCAGGTTCCTAAAGAACACATTCGTCATGATCGCATTGTATTAAATATCTCCCCCTCTGCAACACGAGGGCTTTTGTTAGAAAATGATCGCATTGTGTTTACTGCACGATTTGCGGGAGAAACAGAACAAATTTTTGTTCTTCCTAATGCGGTATTAGAAATTTATGCTAAAGAAAATGGTAGAGGTATTGTTTTTGAAATAGAGGAGAGTGAAGAGCCGCCTCCGTCTTCTAGCTCTCCTGACTCTGAGGGTAGCTCAAGAAATAAACCATCACTCAAATTAGTGAAGTAACGTGTTGCCATAGATTGTTGATAATTGCTCTACTATACACCTAATGTGCTACGTATAATGCGTGGTACATTAGGTAAAACATTATTGAACCTCTTTATCGAATGTAGTGCATTGATATTCCAAACAGGTCATTTATAATGAAACATCAACATCTCTGCGTTGGATTATATTCTAAATACTACCAAGCCAATGATGTAAGTCGTATAACCCAATGCTTAATGCAGCCTTACTCAAAAATTGTGGTTATGCAAAAGGTCTAGTAACGAGTTTGGAGCAAACAAGTGATTAAGCCAGATCATGCCCTTTATCGTTGTGATCAAATTAGGATTTGCGAACAGCAAGCGCAGCATTTGTATCAATTGGATGAAAACGAATTGATGACTCAGGCAGGAACCGAGGCATTTTTTTTCATGCAACGTTTGTATCCGCAAGTGCAGCATATAGCGATATTTTGTGGTTCAGGAAATAATGCAGGTGACGGTTATGTCTTGGCTCGTCTGGCTCATGAACATGGTTTTTCTGTCATTGTATATCAGTGCAAAGCCGTTGAGGATTTGCCTCCTGCTGCTAGAGCCGCCGCATTAATGGCTTTGGCCGCTGGAGTCGAGTGTCAGTCAGCAGACGAGCCGCTTGAACCAGAGATTGAATTAATCATCGATGCGCTTCTAGGCATAGGGTTAAAAGGTCCAGTTCATGGTGTTATTGCTACAGCAATTCATCAAATTAATGCTAGTGGACTCCCTGTCATTTCCTTGGATATTCCTTCTGGTTTGAACGCTGATACAGGAGTTGTGGAGAATTTCTGTGTTAAGGCTTCTGCAACATTGACTTTTATTGCATTTAAAGCCGGCATGCATACCATGGAAGGTCCCGAATATTGTGGTGAAGTTCATTGTCGGCGTTTACAGCTCGATGCCTGTATTGCCAAGTTAAAACCAAGTGCTTTTTTATTGAATAGCAATAGCTTGCCAATACCTTTGCCAAAGAGAAAGAAAAATTCTCATAAAGGAAATTATGGCAGTATCCTTATTATTGGTGGTGGCCCAGGAATGCCCGGTGCGGTAAGCTTGGCTGCTAAGGCCGCGATGCGGACAGGGGCCGGCTTAGTCAATATAGCAACCTGGCCCGAGCATGCTCATGGGGTATTACCGCTGATACCTGAGGCGATGATATGGGGAGTGAAAGCAGCAAAAGACTTGAAGCCTCTTTTAGATAAAGCAACAGTCTGTATTCTTGGTCCGGGTCTTGGGGAAAGCGATTGGGCAAGGGGGTTATTTTTACAGGCGATTACGTCGCAATTGCCCATGGTTATTGATGCCTCAGCATTAAGACTATTATCCGAACATCCACAAAAAGATGACAATTGGGTTTTAACTCCTCATCCAGGTGAGGCGGGTGGTTTGCTTTCCTGTTCTGCCGCTGAAATACAAGCAGATAGATACCAATCTGCCGTAAGCATTCAACAACAATATGGTGGTGTAGTGGTATTAAAAGGAGCAGGAACAATTATTCAAGTTGATGAGGAACATACCTTTGTGTGCCCCAAGGGTAATCCAGGTATGGCTACTGCTGGCATGGGGGACGTATTAAGCGGTATAATCGCCGGTCTTTGTGCTCAAGGTTTATCTTTATCTGATGCGGCAAAGTTAGGTGTTTGGGTCCATGCTGTCGCAGGAGATCAGATAGCTCAAACTTTAGGAGGGGCAGGAATATTAGCTAGTGATTTGTTTGATATTCTACCTGGTATTTTGAACTGCAGTAAAAATGATAAATAGTGAACATAATAACGTAATCACCCTGGATTTAATTGATGAAAAAGCCAGCGAGCAATTTGCTGCTCATTGGGCCTTTTGCTTAACACCTCCTTTAGTGGTTGCATTGAGTGGCGATATAGGTACAGGTAAAACTACAATCGTTCGGGCAATGCTTAAAAACTTGGGTGTTAAGTCCGCGATTAAAAGTCCTACCTTTTCTTTGGTGGAAAGTTACATCTGCAATAATATTAATATTCATCATTTTGATTTATACCGAATTCACCATGAAGATGAATTGGAGTATCTGGGATTTAGGGATTATTTTTCTAGCCAAAGTGTCTGTCTTGTAGAATGGGCGGAACATGCGGGAAAATCCTTGCCACAAGTTGATATTCGTTTTAACTTAAGTATTAAAGGGGCTGGTCGCGAAATGCAAATACAGGCATTAAGTGTAGCTGGCAAAAGTATTTTAGATCTTGTTAACAAATTCTATTTAAAATGATCCCTCGCTATTTTTTTTTGAGTCACGCCGCTGATCTATACCGTACAGCGATGTTGAGCGATAGTGTTTATGACTTTTTTGTAGAGATTTTGTTTTGCATGGCAGGTGAACAATGATTAAGCGCGCATGGGGTTTGTTTGTCATCATGTGGATTAGTTCGGTTGCTCTATTTGCAGCGCAACTTAATAATATTTCAGTATCGCAGCAAGCCGGTCAAACGACTCTTTATATAACCATTAATGGTCCCTTTACTCATCGATTATTTACTCTGACTAATCCCAATCGAGTGGTCCTGGATTTAAATTCTACGAAGATGGGAGTTAATGTAAATCGATTAGGCTTAATTAATTCTATGATTAAGCAGGTACGAAGCGGCTCTCCTAATGCTCAGTCGACAAGGTTAGTGCTTGATCTCAATCAACAAGTACAAGTTAGATCTGCTCCTTGGCAATATAATGGATCCGTTAATGGTTTACGCCTCGATTTAATTGGTAGCGACAATGGTCGTGTTGTCAGCAAGGCAAAATCCCCAGTGATTAATAAACCACTGAAACCTGTAATCAAACAAGCCAAAGCACCAATAAAAAATCAGCCGGTGGTGCACAAACAGCCTATTATTACACATCAACAACCCATTAAAGTACCACATAGTCCTTCGAATAAATATTTACGTGATGTGATTGTCGTCTTGGATGCGGGACATGGTGGAAAAGATCCCGGAGCCAAGGGGCCAAGGCGTAGCCAGGAAAAAAATGTGGTTTTAGCCATTACTCTAAAGTTGAAACAATTAATAGACCGACAGCCAGGTATGCGTGCCGTTCTAACACGCTCTGGTGATTATTATGTTGGCCTAAGAGAGCGATTGGAAATTACAAGAAAATATAATGGCGATGTTTTTGTTTCCATTCATGCCGATGCATTTAATAATCCTCATTCAAATGGGGCTTCGGTTTTTGCCTTATCTCAAAGTGGAGCAACCAGTGAAGCGGCACGATGGATTGCAGAAAAGGAGAACTATTCTGAATTAGGCGGTGTGAATTTAGGGGATTTGGACGACTCTAATGGGGTAGTGCGTTCTGTATTAATTGACTTATCGCAAACAGCAACTATCAACTCAGCGTTGCAAATGGGGGGGCGAGTGTTAGGGCAATTAAGTGGTTTTACTGCATTGCATAATAACAAGGTAGAACAGGCGCGATTTGTCGTGTTGAAATCACCAGACATCCCATCCATTTTAGTAGAAACTGGATTTATTTCTAATCCTAGAGAAGAAAGCAATTTAACCAACTCTGCGTACCAAAATCGATTGAGTCAGGCAATATTTCAAGGGGTTAAGGCTTATTTCTGGGAGAATCCTCCTCATGGTAGCCGTATAGAAGCAATGATTAACAATAAATTTCACATTGTAAAGGCCGGGGAAACTTTGCCCCAAATAGCTGCTCGTTACCATACTTCCGTTCACTCTATACAAACGATGAACCATTTGTCAGGTAAAACAAACTTGCGACCTGGACAAAGATTAGTTGTATCCTCTTCATGGGCATGAGAATTCATCAATTATCCTCTGCAATTGCCAATCAAATTGCTGCAGGTGAAGTCATAGAAAGACCTGCTTCTGTAGTGAAAGAGTTATTAGAAAATTCTTTAGATGCAGGAGCTGATGCTATTTCCATTGAAATAGGTTACGGTGGCTTGAATCAAATTAAAATCAGCGATAATGGCCATGGTATTATTGCTGAAGATTTACCCTTGGCGGTTGCCGCGCATGCGACCAGCAAAATCACAACACTTGATGATTTGTATGCAATTAATAGTATGGGATTTAGAGGGGAGGCTTTAGCGAGCATAGCTTCTGTGGCTAAAGTGACTATAAGCTCAAAAACAGCCCATCAAGAACATGCAATGATGTTGCAGGTTCAGAATGGACAGCATGTTCTTTCTCCTTGTGCTCGAACTATAGGAACAACGATTGATGTTGTTGATTTATTTTTTAATGCGCCGGTTCGGAAACGATTTCTTAAAAATGAGAAATTAGAGTTTCAAGCCATAGAATTAGTCATTAAACGTTTCGCTTTAAGTGCGCCTCATATCAATTTAATAGTAAAACATAATGGTAAGCTCGTTTTATCGTTACCTGCTGCTATTCACGAACAAGCAAAACGAGATAGGATGGCTAAAATATTTGGTTCTTCGTTTATTAAAGATGCGATTTACCTGGATGTAGAGCGAGGAGCAATGCGCCTTTATGGTTGGATTAGCGGCCCTAATTACCAGCGTAGCCAGAATGATAGACAATGGGTTTATATTAATCAGCGCATGATTAAGGACAAGTTGATCAATCATGCTTTAAAACAAACTTATGATGGGATGCTTTATCCTGGACGTTTCCCTGCCTGTTTACTCTATTTTACTATCAATACGGCCGAGGTTGATGTCAATGTCCATCCAACGAAACATGAAGTTAGATTTCAACAGCCTCGTTTGGTCCATGATTTTTTTACATCACAATTATCCGCTGCTTTGCAAAGCGATGGACAAAACAATACAGAGCAAACATTGCAAGACGATTCATCTGGCGTCACTTCCTCGTTCAATTCGAAACTTTATGACGTAGCAGGGGAAGCTATAAACATGGCATACTCGTTTGAGTCCACGAATAAAACATCGGATGTTGGACGACCTTATCGTTTTCTCGAAGAGTCAGACGAACGCTATGAATCTAATTTTTATCAGAATAAATTGGAACTAGCCGAGCCCCTAACATCTCAAGCATCATATGTTGCTCCATTAAGGCCATTGGGTTCAGCGCAAGCTAAAAAAAACCTCTATTCAGATATTGATGAATGTTCTTGGGTTGCTCTAAATAATCAATACAGTTTGGTATTCATAGAGCAACAGCCTTATATCGTCGATGTATTGGTCTTACAGCAAAAATGGCTATTGGAACAATTACAGCAAGCAAGTACTCCATTGGAGAGTCGGCCTTTATTAGTGCCAGTACGCTATTCCCTTTCACTCAAGTTAAAAGAAAGAATCGAGGAACTACAACACTATATAGAACAATTGGGGATACGTAGCGAATGGTCTATTAAAGAGGATAAATTGTTGATTCGTAGTATTCCTATTTACGTACCTTATCTGGATCTACGCTTGTTTTTAGAAGCTGTTGCAGATTTACAATGTATCCAGATTAGTTCTTTGCTTGAATTAATGAGCCAGATGCAGCGTTTTGATCCTAAATTATTAGCTATTGAAGAGCGTATGGCATTAAATCAGTTCTTATTAAAAGTTCAAAATCAGAAATCCCAGTTCCATGGAGTCTTTAAGGCTCTATCAGCTGATGATTGTAGGATGTTACTGCATGTCTAATAGAGTTTTTTGTTTGATGGGACCGACTGCTTCAGGGAAGACCGCTTTAGCTTGTGAGTTGGTACAACACTATCCTTTTGAGATTATTAGTGTTGATTCAGCAATGATTTATCGGGATATGGATGTAGGTACGGCTAAGCCATCTGTTGATGAGTTGAACATAGCTCCGCATCATTTGATTAATATTAAAGATCCGGTTGAATCTTATTCCGCAGCCCAGTTTTGTACAGATGCTTTTGCATTATGCGAGGCTATTGCCGAGAAAGGAAAAATTCCTTTGCTGGTTGGTGGGACAATGATGTACTTTAATGCATTGCAAAAGGGATTGTCTGCATTACCAGAAGCCAATGAGTCGATACGTAAGCAAATAGAGGATGAGGCCTCTCAACATGGATGGTCAACTCTACATCAAAAGTTAGCCCACTTAGATCCTCATACGGCTGCTCGTATTCATGCCCATGATGCGCAACGAATTCAAAGAGCCTTAGAGGTCTATTATTTAACTGGAACGCCTCTATCTGCTTTAATTGCTGAACAAAAAAGTGCATCGCATTATCATTTTGTTAATTTTATTCTTTTTCCAGAAGACCGAGCGTGGTTACACAAGCGCATTGGTCAACGTTTTGATCTTATGCTCAATGACGGATTAGTTGCAGAAGTGCAACGTATACAAAGAAAATGGGATGTACATGCTGATTTACCCTCAATGCGTTGTGTAGGCTACAGACAGGTTTTGGAATATCTTCAATGCGAATACGATTACAATATAATGCGTGATAAAGGAGTTGCCGCAACCAGACAACTCGCCAAGAGACAGCTAACTTGGCTCAGACATTGGGAGGACGGCCTACGTTATGACCCTCAAAATGAGACTTTTAGTGAAGAGATTATAGCGAAAATCGGTGAAATATTAGATAATAAGCCCCTTTAATGGGTATGATTACAGTAATATTTTTTAATCATATTCCCCTTTAATTTTGATCATGCCGTCAAGGAGCATCATGTCAACATCAAACAAAGAACCGGCAAATGCAAAAAAAAATTATGTCGTACATCGTAGTGAGCTGCCCCTTAGTTGTCCTACCAATGAGATGGAGCTTTGGAATTCACATCCTAAAGTTTATTTGCCGATAGAAGAAACAGGGGTAGAAGTATGTCCTTATTGTGGTTCTAGATTTGTCTTGCAGAATGATTGACTCTATTTGTATCGTTAGACTTTCCGCTTTAGGGGACGTTTTGATGACGGTTCCCTTAATTCGTACTTTGCAGACTCATTTACCTGAGACCAAACTGACTTGGATTATTTCACGACCAGCCTATGATTTGGTTGAGGGAATGGATGGGGTTGAGTTTATTGTAATAGATAAGCCAAAAAAACTTAGTGATTTGTGGCGGTTTAAAAAACAAATGAGCGCGCGTCATTTTGATGTGCTATTAGCTCCTCAGGCGAGCATGAGAACCAATGTGTTGTATCCCTTCATTAAAGCAAAGCGTAAGGTTGGCTATGATCCTCTTAGAGCCAAGGATGCTCATGGCTGGTTTATTAAAGAAAAAATAACTCCAGGAATGGATCATACTTTAGATGGATTTTTAAAGTTTGCTGAGCCTTTAGGTATTAGGGAAAAAGTAATTCGTTGGGACTTGCCTATTCCCTCTGCTGACTATGAATGGGCGGAGCAGCATTTGCCTTCACAAGGTCCTATCTTAGTTGTTAATCCTGCTGCTAGTAAGCCGGAACGTAGTTGGTTAGTGGAGCGATATATAGCTGTGTTACAACAAGCCCAAGAGCGCTGGCAGGTGCAAATTGTTTTAACTGGTGGGCCAGGAGAGTACGATCGATTATTGGCCGATAAAATTCTTCAGGTTGTGGCTGCAACTGATCTTGTGGGTAAAACAAAACCCAAGCAACTATTAGCGGTAATTAGTAAAGCAACAGCTGTTCTTTGTCCTGATACGGGTCCCTCCCATATGTCTGCAGCAGTAAACACCCCAGTTGTAGCATTACATGCGGTCACTAATCCTTTAGTGTCTGGTCCTTATATTTTTCCTCATTTGGTAGTAAATCGTTATCCTCAAGCGGTAGAAAAAGTTTTAGGACTTACCATGGAACAACATGTTTGGGGTACCCATGTGCATGGTGATGAGGCAATGAAATTAATTTCTGTTGATGATGTGATGCAAAAATTAGCTGAAGTATTTTAGGAGCTAACTCTTCTGACTCGACCATCCTGATTTTCTGTGCGTGGAAGCTCGAAAATCAGGCTCAAATTAAAAAAGAGCGGCGGTCATATATAGGCTTTATTATAGTCATAGTCTGTACTTATTTTTTTCAAAAGGAGTTTGGAATGCAGCTTTCTAATCAGCAATGCGATTTCTTTTTCACTAATGGTTATTTAGTTTTGACTGATTTTTTTACTAAAGAAGTTTGTGATCTTCTAAGGGAGCGAATCAGTATTCTTATCAAGAATAATCAAGAGACAATTCCTAAAACAATTTTTTCTAGTCAAACAAACGAACATGCGAAAAAGCAATATTTCTTGGATTCAGGAGATAAAATTCACTATTTTTTTGAAGCGGGTGCTTTTGATATTAATGGACAAAATATTCGGCCTTTTGAGCAATCAATTAATAAAATTGGTCATGCCTTGCATGAATTAGATCCTGTGTTTAGGAAATATTCTCGTGATGAGCGAATTAAAAATATAAGTCATCAGCTTGGGGTGAAGTCACTAGGCTTAGTCCAGTCCATGTATATTTTTAAACAGCCAGGGATAGGAGCTGAAGTGTTATGTCATCAAGACAGTAGTTATATCTTTGGCCAAGACAGTGATCCTTTAGGCTTCTGGTTTGCTTTGGAAGATGCAACTTTAGAAAATGGTTGTTTGGAGGTTATTCCCTGCCCTCATACTACTCCTTTAAAACAAAGAATGTTTCGTAGAGAAAATGAAATCTATTTTGAGCATTATGATTCAACCTCTTGGCCTGAAGAACAGAGCATTCCCCTTCCTGTAGAAAAAGGAACTTTAATTGTACTTCATGGACGCGTACCTCATAAAAGTAAGGCTAACTTTTCTAATCAATCGAGACATGCTTACACCTTGCATTTAGTCGATACTACTTTGCCTTACCCTAAAAGCAATTGGCTACAATGGTCTAACGGTATTCCTTCGTTATAAAGGTAGTTCGGGCAACAAATTGCCCGAACTACAGTTGCATTGTGGTTTCTGCCACGGGTTGGAGTGAAACGGTTTCCTCTTGTTGGGCATGCAAAAAAGAACAACAGTCTTTTTTCTCAGAACGAACCACTTTTTCTGCTAATTGTTTTTCAGAACTAATTTCTTTTTCAATTGAGGCTCCCTCTGATTCACATGGAGGTGAAATGGTAAGTTTGGGTAGATGTTGATTTATCTTTTGCACCGAAGAACTTTCGGTGCTTAGAGTTTCTTCAGCTGCCATTGTTTCGTTTTGCGAATATTCCAGTGGTTGATTTTTAAAACAATAAACATTGTAGAGTATGGTGCATGCTTGTAGTGCCATAAATACTACACCTAAGGCTGGAGGAAGGGCAACACCAACTGCTAGTAACAGTCCTCCGGCCAGAAGTATTGATATAAAATTATAAGCAAAACTTAGGAATAAATTTTGATTTATATTGGCAACTGTTTCTTGTGAGATAGCAAAAATATTGATTATCGGACGTAACGAATCGCTGTGAATAATAGCTCCTGCATGTTGTTGGGTTAACTCGTCGCTGTCGTGAGATAGGATAGCAATACCAAAGTCACTTACTGCTAATGCTTGAGCATCGTTGGCAGCATCTCCCACCATGGCAACTACATGTCCTTGATTTTGTAGTGATTGGATAAAAATGGGTTTAGATCTATCCCCTTCTTCCATAGTTGTTGCCGTACTGTTGGCGTGGATTTTGGTGATACCCAGTGCTTTAGCATAGCGGGCCGCTGTCTTTTCATCAGCGCCGGTACAGAGAATAATATCTTTACCCATTTGGGTTAATGCTTCAATCATCGGTTTAGCATCTTTACGCAAAGGATCCGTTATGATGATATAACCAATAAGATCAGTTTCACGAGCGACAAAAACCAGGCTATCGCCAGCTTCTAGATTAACAGACTCTTCAATGGCGGCGGTGGAGATACCTTTTTTTTGCATCAGCGTTCTGCTACCTATAGTATAATGAAAGTCATCTATGGTACCGGATACTCCTGCATGGTGGGAGTCATCTAAATAGGTCACTACATTTTTTTGACTGCAATTTTTTTGCGTATAAGAGTGAATTGCCTTTCCAATGGGATGCGTTGATTCTTTTTCTAATGCATCACAAATATTGAGGAGTTGAGCTGGTGAAATACCGGTATCAGCTAGAGGAGAATAGTGTCTCACTGTTGGAACGCCCATTGTTAGTGTTCCATTGAGATCAAACACTATAGTATTTATTTGTTCTGGATCTTGTATTCTGGATTTTTTAAATTGTATGCCATGCTCGGCTGCCTTATCTACTCCTGTCGTTACTGCTAAAGGAATAATTAATCCCAAAGTACAGGGGCATGCGGAAACCAGTACTGAAATAGCACATTGTATGGCTAACGCCGGTGGGAAAAATAGACCAACAATTATTCCAGAGGCGATCGCAAGTCCTAAAACAGTGGGGATAAAATAGGTAAGGATTTGTTGTGTTTTTATTTCTAGAGGCGTCTTTTGGGTTAGGGATTGAGCAATATTTGCGTCCAGACGAGCGAGATAAGACTCTTTTTGCGGTTTAGTAACCTGAATTTGTAAAGGAGGGGACTTTTCTGCCACTCGCATACCGGCAAATATTTTGTCTCCTGGATGAAAACGACGAGGAAGAATGGCTCCTGTAGTAATCGTGTTATATAACCAGGTTTCGCCTTTACAAATCCCATCAACGGATACGATTTCTCCTGGGTTAACAATGAGAGTATCGTCTGGTTTTATTTGAAAGAGTGGCGTTTTGATTATGGTATTTTGCAGGAGTAAATTAACTATTTTCGGTGCTCGGTCTTTAAATTTAACGGAACTAATTTTTTCTTTAATAGTATCCTCTATCGCTATTCCAATATGTCTAAACCCATAAATGAGAAGACTGGCCTCAAACATCATAGGTAACCAAGGTACAAAAAACGAAACGAGCGAAACGGCCATTACAGAAAGGGTACTGATAGCAAAGAGGCTATCCATCGTTAACGTTTGGGCATTAACTAATTTTTTCCATGCGTCATAATATGAGTTTGCGCCCAGGACAAGAGTTAGAACTATACTTAGGCCAGCAAGGGGAATCATTGCTGCTAAGGGTAATCCGCCTGTAGCCAACATTGCAATAAGCATCGCGATGCCAATGCTGCAACCTAAAACTCCCTGAAACCAATGAGAGCTAATTAGTGCTTGCCCTTTAGCGATTAACTTTTGGATCATGCTTTGTGGCGTAATTAATGGCTCAGAATATAGTTCTGTTTGAGGCAGTTCTTGTTCGTCAGCAGGGAGATATTCATAGGGTTCGCAGTTATAGCTCAGTTCTTCTATTCGCGCTCTGATTTTTTCCCATGTTATTTTATGTTCTTCATTATCCGTATCCGCGAGAATTATAATCGTTTTTTTCGGGTCCTTTGCTGCAACATCTGCTTTGAACAGTTCTAAACGCGTTGAATAGGTTTCTTGTAGGGCGCTTTCTATGATACTGGCGCAACCGCCACAGGTCATTCCTCGGATATAAAAAATAAAGGGCGTAGACATTAAATGGCTCACTGAATTGAAGGTTAATTCGTCCTGAGATTCACTCATTCCTTAAGAATTTGCAAACAAGCTCTAACAGTCTGCACATCGCAACTTGCATCGAATCATATCATATCAGCCATTTTTTGCACCTTACTTTTGCCTTCTTAAAAAAAAGAGCATTGGTGAACACTCCAATTTTAAAATCAAAAAATTAATAGCAATATCAATGACATTGGCATAAAGAGTGAATAGAATGTTCTTGAATGAGGTATGATCGGTTTTGTGTCTAAGTAACTATTGATCGAATAGTAATTTGCATACGAAACAAGGTCCGGTATCGTTTAAAGTATTGCCTGGAGTGCTCTAAATTTTGAATTCTTTATCTCTGCGCAAAGAGTTGTTTCTAACCTTGGTTATCGCTCTTTTGAGTCTTTGTGATCTTGTTACATCATTAGTTGCCGTTTGGGGATTTACTACTGATGATGCTTATATTGCTTGGATTTATGCTCGTCAATTAGTGAATGGGAATGGGTTGCAATGGCATGTAGACCTTCCTCGTGTAGAGGGTTACTCCAATTTTTTGTGGGTTATTATTGCTGCTACGGTGATGAAAGTAAAATTACCGTTAATCAGCACTATCAAAATGATTTCCTGTATTAGTTTAGCCGGTGGGTTATTTGCTTTATATCGTCTGGGGCGATTATTTTTTAGTCCATTATTGGCGATACTCCCAGTCTTTATGTTTAGTCATTTCATAGGGGTGAGCTGGTGGACTGTGAGTGGTATGGAGAGCGTGTTTTATTGCGCGTTATCCTTATTATTGGTATGGCAATGCACGGTGGCTTTCGGCTATCAACAAATTGGTGCGAAACAAACTGATTTCAATTGTTCTTTAATTTCAACTCGTGCCTGGATTGTTACTAACTGTACCCTGTTGTTGCTTGCTTTGACTCGGTTTGAAGGGGTAATTTGGTGTATTCCCATTCTATTATTTATTGTTTTCCATTTGAAACGGTGCGGAATAAGAACTGTTTTTCCTGAATCCAAAATTATATTGCTTTGGTTAGGTATTACTTTTTCTTGCTTTCTTTTGCCTTACGCCATGTATTTTATTTGGCGATGGAATTATTTCGGCTATTTGATTCCCAATAGTTATAGTTGTAAAGGATTAGTCCCTGGACAACTGTTTGCCGTTGATTCGGTTTTTCTTATTACACTCCTTCCGTTAGCCATTGTATCTGTGCCTTATTTTTTTTCCCTTAAAGACAGTCGGCACTGGTTATTATGGTCACCTTCAGTTCTTTATGCCATTTTACTTTGGAAGGCTAACCCTGTTATTACTTACTTTTTACGTTTATTTCTGGGGCCCTTTGCACTCTTTACTCTATTACCTGTTTTAGGAATTAGTCACTTTCTGGATTATTTTAAACTTCATCGCGTGGATACTAAAATAGTCATTACTGTGACAGTCGTTATTTTTACATTGGTGTTTATTCCGGGCAATGATCTACAGTATTTACACTCCTTCATTAGGCAATATAAAGAAAGAACTCAAATTCGCTTAGCGGTTGCCAATATTCTAAATACCCAAGCAACCCCAGGGGCTACGGTATTTTTTGGTGACAATGGAATAGTTCCTTTTACTGTTCGTAATGACCTTCGCTTTATTGATACTGATTGTCTAAATAATCCTGAATTAGCACATGCCCCTTATAAAGAAAATTTAGCTCTTTATGCAAAGTATATTGCTACTGTAGTAAAACCCGAGTGGGTTATTACTACTTACGAACCTCTGCAATCTCAAGAGAATTGCATCTTTAAGTTACTAAGGAAAGAACATTTTTTTGAGCAATATCAGTTAATTACCCAATTGCAATCAGGTTGGGTTGATGAGCAAACTCCAGGACATCATAAAAAAACTATTGACTATATATTTAGCGTCTATAAGCATCGTTGATGTAAACAACCAAGCTATGCTATCTAACACAGGATTTATTAGGCTTCTTTCCAAACTCGTCGTGGTGCGGTAAGTGCGCAATGAGGCAAAATTAAAGTGACGTGTTGACGAAGCAATTTCCCTTCACAGTTGAGTTTGGATAGGGGGGCTATTCCCTAAATTGATGCCATTAGGTGAACAGTTATATTAAGCGCCTTTAGCCTAGGCTAAGGGCGCTTAATATATGTAACGTTATTGATTGGTTGTTGGGGCTGATTCTTGATTTCCAAAATTGGCGCTGGGTTGGCCAGATCGGGTGTTTTGAATTAGCATAATGGAGTTAGTCAGGAGAATACGCTCTTGTATTTGGCGGTCTAGATACATCTGATAATTCATTTCAGCTAGAAGAGTGGCAATTTCTTTTTCTACGGTAGCTGGCGAAGCATTATTTAATTGAGTAATCCATTGTTTGTTTTGACTCATATCTGGGTTAAATAATCTCCAGCTTGCCATATTAAATTCGCTCATTGCTTGGCTGGTAAGAAGGGCATTATTACTACCACTTTGATTTTGTGGTAATCTTTTTGATAATAGGTAATATAAGTTACCAATTCCCACAGAGCTTTGAGCGGCATAAACACGCAAATTTGCAAGATAATTATTTAATGTAGCTTGAGCTTGTTTTTGTTGTATTACCGTCACATTGCTGCCATCTGGTGGTACTGCTATGTTGTATAGATCATTGTAAGCACTGAACGTTGGTAACGGAACAGGAACTACAGAACCAGACGCATAACGAATAAAGTTAAGTGCTTGCTGAGCCTGATTTTGCGCTGTTAAGCCTGGGGTCTGGCTGTTAGGGGTAGGGCTTCCCGTATTGTTTTGATTAGTATTTTCAGTAGAGTATTGCATAGTTCCCATCAGGGAGTTTACGTTAAGTTGTCCGATTAATTGTTGGTTATAAGTACTAGTGAAGTATTCTTTGCTATCAGGAAGAGCCCCTATCACGTTAGACGTAACTAGATTTTCATATAGATAATTACAGCTAGGGTTCCAATCGCGTTGATCAGTCGACATGCAATAAGTGTAATCTGGTGTACCTAAGATGTTTAGTACTGCTTGGCTGACAGGATCTTGTTGATACTGGCTATTCGAGCCTACTTGATCAATTAAGCTGCTTGCAGAGACTTTGCCTTGCTGGCTCGATGAGGCACTGCTATATCCTTGATAAGTAAAGGTAGTATTCGCTAGTTTATTGATCATGTTGGCGCCAGGAGTTGTTGTGGGCACTATTTGAATAGCACTGCTGAGTGCCGCAACAGGAAATGCGCCAAAAAATGTACTATAAACATAGCTCTGAGCAAGTTGAGTGGTGGAAATGCTGAGTAATTGCTGATTGATAGTTTGATTGTTTGCTGTGGGTGATACGGTTAAGTCATATCCCAAATAGCCACCTAGATATTGCAAATACTTAGTGAGTGTTTGCATATTAGTATTCATTTGCTGGTTGTACTGATTACTAATGTCATCGGCTGTTGCTGTGAATGTAGTCAAGCAAAACAGGTTAATCAGGGTAAGTTTGGATACTAATTTCATTATTCGTCCCCTTCGAGTGCACGTAAAACGAGTTTTAATCGATATTGACAAAAAACACGAGACAATAAACGTAATCGTTCGAACACTATATTACGTTTAAGAAAAAAACCAGCAGGATCGTGACTGCCTAGACTTGTTTCCTCCGCATGGATTAAAACACGAGATGCACTGCCTGGATGAACAGTATCTATTGCTTGAAGCAAACGTAATCCTCTCCCTGATTTAATATTTCCAACGATACGGATGAACTTTTCTTCTTCAGCGAGTAATCCCATGTCAATTTTTTCTATATCATCGAGTTCTTTTCCCAGTTGGTTCATGGCTTCTTCAAACTCTGGATTTCCATCCAAAGTCCAATCCTCTACGTTCTCCATAAACGTAATAACCCTATATATCATTGGATCTATGTATTCAAACCAATACTTGGCGGATGCTTCATGGCTTAGATCAGGCATTATTTACTCTTTTTTTACGGTGTTAGATTGATGGACGAAACCACTACTTAATACTATAGTATATTATGATAGTTAAAAGTCCATTACCTAAAAAGTAAAAAATATGAAAAAGAAATCAGGCTCCAGAATTGGAAGAGTTATTACACGAATAATCAATATTCGTTTTTGGTTTGATTGGGATAGAATGAAGGCATTTACAGTTGCCTTGAAGAATGGCATTAAACGTATGTTTGTGCCGCAGCAGGCAGTCACTAGTGAATCCTTTAATGCAGCAAAAACTAGAATGCATCTTAGTGATGCAGAGCTATTGTCCAAACAGAACGCTTTATTTCGTTTAAGTATACTGATGCTTGCTGTTGCTATTTTACTTCTTGGCTATGGCGGGTATCAAATTTTCTATGGCTCACTTAAAGCGGTTATCGTCAGCTTAGTGGTTACACTGATCGCACTTGTTTTAGCTTTCCGTTATCATTTTTGGTACTTCCAGATTAAACACCGTAAATTGGGGTGTACTTTCAATGAATGGTATAGACAAGGTTTATTGGGGGAAAAAGAATGAATAAACTGGTTGTAACTGTACTTCTCTCATTATTCCCGACTTTAGTTTTAGCAGCAGATGGGTCTCTTAGTTTTGCACCACCAGCGAGTGACCTTTCTGTAGTATTTCTTGGCAATTTATTTGGTGTGGTAGATGGTGTCCTTCATGGTACCGGCAGCCAAATTATGGGAACAATGTTTGCTGTTTTTAATTCCGCCGTTTTAGCTTTGGGTGGAATGGTTATTATGTATACGTTGCTTGTTTCCACAATGAATACTGCCCATGAAGGTCAAATGTTGGGACAAAAATGGTCTTCTATTTGGATTCCTGTGCGTTCCACGTTAGGGTTAGCTTTGTTAATCCCTAAAGCATCAGGATATTGTCTGATGCAGATTTTTGTGATGTGGATAGTAGTGCAAGGAATTGGAGCTGCGGATAAAGTATGGGAAGCTGCCTTAGGATATTTAAATAGAGGTGGAGTAATTATCCAGGCACAAACTAATCCCACTATCGCTTTGACCAGCGGGCTCAATGCTCAAGATGGGGTAAGTTCTGGTGCCTATACTATCCTTGTTGGTGAAGTATGCATGTTAGGTCTGCAAAAGCAATTAGAAAATCAAAGACAAATTAATATTAACATGAAAAACGGTCCATGTAATACGCAGCCTATTTCGGATGCCGCACGTAAGGTCTGCAATAGCGCTGTTCCTGATTTTATCAGCACAGTCAATGCGGTTGCTGCTCAAAATCAGACGATTAATGACAATAAGGGTGTGATTAAAGACTCGGATTCTTTTAGTGTTGACATGCCTAATTTTAAAGATGGATCACCCTTTTATTTTTTAAATGGTGTTTGTGGAACTATAAAATGGAATGCTATTTCAGGTTTACCAACGACCACTCCTGGCACAGGACAGAATGGTTCCGTTGGTAAAGTTAACAATATATCTTCGTCTCAAATAAAAATGGCGCAAATGTCCAGAGCTATTGGAATACAACAAATGTATTCTGATTTTACTGCTGTAGCGCAAGTGATGGTTAATAACAATCCTGTATTAAATCCCGATAAGAACAAGAACAACAACAATAATAATAATAACACCAGCGGCAGTTCTTCCACTAATAAGAACTATTCGTTAATTGCTAAAGAACAATTTGGTGTGCCTTATACTGCTAATGGGACCACTTGTAACTCATATCAGGATACTTGTGTTATTTGGGGCGCTGCATCTACTTCTTCCACCAATACTAATTCCGGTGTTTTATTTAATGGAACAGAATTTCAAGGAGCGATGAATGATTATAATGGGATTATGGGCCCTACTTTGAATTTAATTAAGCTTAACGCAGATGCGGCTAATGCAAATAGTGCACGTGCTTTTATTGCTCAGGCCACAACACAGGGATGGATGATGGCTGGTGCTTATTTTTTCGATTTAGTTAAATTAAATGGTAATGCTGTAAAAAATGCAGATCAAGTGGATTCAACGGTAAGTTTTAATGGCAGTAAGACAGGTATGCAAGGAGGGGGGCCTCAGAATATTTGTAAAGATCCTAAATATGGTCCTGTATGTGCATGGTTTGGATCTAATGCAACGGCAATGTTGAATCAGGTGCAAGCATTAATCGATGGTACTTTCTCCACAGAGGATCCTAAAAATCCAGGAGTTGCTCAACAAGGTGATGCTACACCTGCACCTAAATTTGGCAAGACTGATATTCAAGGTAGTTCAGCGGTTACAAGTGTTGGCTCAGCATCGGTTAATGGATTTGTTACTAATTCATTAATGATTCAGTTACCAGGACAACCAGGAATAGCTCCTTTACAATTTGCCAATATGATTCATTTTTCAATCGATCCACAAACCTATTATTTGAAGGAACAAAACTTTGACTGTGGTGCAGTAAAAATTGTGTTCTTCTCATTCTGTCTAGGCCGGATGATGGGTAACCTGTTTTACAATGCTATATTCCGCTATATATATAACGTATTCCTGATGCTTTTTTCTCAAATTATTAATCAGGTTATTATGGCGTTCCTGATGATACCTCTCCAAGGGATGGCCGAAATTTTTAGAGATGGGTTAAAGATCATCAATGAACCGGGGGTGAATCCTATTGTTGCGTTGGCTAATATGGGCGTGATGTATATTAACTTCTCATCAAATTTGTGGATGATGCTTTTGAACTTGGCGATAACCAGTGCCATTATCCCACTTTTTGGATTGTTTATCTTTGCTTTAATTGCTTTAGCTCTACCTCTTTTATTAGCGTGGATTGGGGTTATGGTTACCGTGGGGTTCACTACGGCATATTACATTCCTATTTTACCCTATATGATTTTTACGTTCGGTACTCTAGCTTGGATTATGGCCGTGATAGAAGCTATGGTTGCTGCACCTGTAGTTGCTTTGGGAGTTACTCATCCTGAAGGACACGATGCTTTTGGTAAGGGTGAAGCAGCAATTATGATCTTGATGAACATCTTTTTAAGGCCTGCTTTAATGATTATTGGCTATATTTCCGGTATTGCTCTTAGCTATGTTGGAGTCTGGATTCTTAATGCGGGATTTGATCATGCTATTGGCTTCATTCAAAGCAGTCCTTCACAAGATCCGAAAGCTTGCCAAACCTCAACGTGGGGCATGTGTAGTAGCACCTGGACTGGAAGTTACGGTCAATTACAAGATGCTAATTTAAACAACTCAATGCCAACAAATGGTTCTGGATCAGGTGGCTATTCGGACTGGGCAGGAATTTATGCGTATTTCTTCTCTATATTAATCTATACCTCTATGTATTTAGTAGTAGTCCAGAAAGCATTTACCTTGATTTCTCTCTTGCCTGATAAAGTCTTACGTTGGATAGGTGGTACACCTGAAAGTATTGGCCAGGAAACTGCCCAATGGGGCGAAGAGGTAAAATCTAAAGTTGGCGAAGGTTCTAAAGCAACTCAGGATGCTCAAGGACAAATCGGAGCTAAACTTGGTGCCCATGGTCAAAAAGCACTTAGTGCTATCTCTAAACCTGGTGGTGGCGGAAAGGTTCAATCTACAGGTAGTAATACTCCTCCAAAAACCTCTTCTAGTAGTGGTGGTAAAGGGGTTGGTGGTGGTGGAGCACCGGAATAAAAAGTCACTCTATCCTCTTCTAAAGGCGTGTTGTCTTTAGACGAGGTATCACAAACAGCATTATTGAGCCGGACTTTGCCGGCTTTTTATTTTTCTAATTAACAGATCTGCACTACAACCACCAAAAGTGCCTGGCTTATCTTGTTACGGCATTATTTTTTCTATATATTTTGGCTCATTGTCATGAAATAAAGGATCAATGTGATCGTTACGGAGCAAATTGAGTATTATGAGGGGGACGTCCTTTGTCGAGGTTTTCTAGCTTATCAGAATAATGTATCTAAACAACCTGGTGTCATGATCGCACATGATTGGGGCGGACGAGGTAATTTTGTTTGTGATAAGGCGCTTGAGTTTGCAGAAATGGGATATGCTGGCTTTGCTATAGATATGTACGGACAGGCGCAGTTGGGGCATGATAAAGTTGAAAAAAGGGCTTTATTGACTCCTTTGATGGAAAACCGCTCTATGCTATTGGCTCGTATTGCGGCCGCTTACAATAAACTGTGCTACGTACCTCAGATTGATAAAGATAAAATTGCTGCAATTGGCTATTGTTTTGGCGGTTTGTGCGTGTTGGATTTAGCCCGTTCAGGAGCTGATGTGAAAGGTGTCGTTTCCTTTCATGGCCGACTTACAGCTCCAGAGGGAGCGGTGAATAATCTAGTGAAGGGCAAAATTTTGGTATTACATGGTTATGATGATCCCATAGTTAGGCCTGAGCAGATAGAGCAGTTTGCCATTGAGATGAATGCGAGAGAGGCCGATTGGCAAGTGCATATGTATGGTCTTACACAACATTCTTTTGCGATTCCCGGTGCTAATGATGATGAAATGGGTTTACATTATGATCCAAAAGCGGATCGTCGTTCATGGGAAAGCACCGTAACTTTTTTACAAGAAGTGTTGTCATAATATAATTACAGGTACTCTCTTTATGTGTAACTGTTCACGTAATGACATCAACTTAAACGTCTTATTCCTTGTCTAAAATGTGATGTAGGTGGGGGCTGAGGCCAGTCCAATATGCCGTGATGTAGCCTAATGGAGCACATCAGGCGGGCAATTTGTGGTCCGACCTACATGTACCGTGTTATGTCGCGCCAAGTAGTGCAGAAGCATTTTTATGTAATATTTCTTTCTGTCGTTGCTCTGACAGTTGCAGCTTAGTGAACATCTGTTTGGAATAATCAAACCAATCCATTACATCCATTTGACTGGTTTGACCTAAATCGGAGCTGTAGATTACTCGAGGCACAGACGTTAAAACCTCTGAAAAATCCTCTTCGTCCTGATGACCTAGCAAATAGGTTAATGCTGTTTGTTCTATCCAAATAAATTCATTTTTAGTGAGTTCTTTTAAAGCGGAAGCATTTAATCCTGTAAGAGGGTTGGCGGGTTGGTTTAATAATAGCGCGGGAACATTATATTGGATGCAGGCATCAATTAAACTATATACTTCTTCTTTGGATGCATGGCCAGTGGATAAAATAATTGGAAAGTCACTAGCCATTTTTAAAATATCAAATACCTCTTTACGTAATTGATGTTTTGTATCGAATAAGGTTTCACTGTTTAACGTGTGTTTGCTTAAATAGGCATGAGATAAGGTTCTTGTTAGTTTTGATTGTATAGTCCGTCCAGTAATGGTTGGAAAATGGACAATCATTTTGCTGTTAATTACTGGTTGGTATTCACTTAAAGAGCGGAGAATGACCTGATAATTTATCCCGCCAGCAATATGATTTAACACTAAAGAGGCAAAAACAGGGAGGCCCATTTTTTGAGCAAGAGAGGCTTGTATACTGGTTGCTCCCAGATGACTTTTTAATACTACAGCGCCATTCATCGTTTGATAAATTTTTCCTGCTTCAAGCGCATGCCAACGTCGGATGTAAAGATCAGGAGAGGCGTGGTAATGTATATCAATGAATTTATAATCATCAAATGTATTCAATTTAAAACCTTATTTTTTTCCTAACCAGGGTTGATCATAACGGTATTCTTTTCTTGCTTGCTCAAGCGAGGAGCCCGATTTTATCGCTTCTTTTATCTTATTTTCTGTTAATTGAATGTTTTCTGCTTTGTTTATAATGTCTGTAAGCAAGTGCAGGGGGATCACTAAAACTCCATTATCATCAGCGAAAATAATATCTCCGGGATTAATGGTGACGTCATTAATCAATAGAGGGTGCTGCTCTTCTATTTTATGGACACGATTTTTACCTGAACGCATGTAAATAGAGGTACTAAATACGGGATATGGAGTCGCACGAATGGCGGCTACATCGCGAACGGCCCCGTAAACGACGGTGCCGGCGATGTTATTACGTATTGCTACTTGAGTCAGAATATCGCCCCAAACAGTGCAATCACTGCGTCCGTTATTGTCAATGACAATAACGGATTCTGCGGGTATCGCATCGATGTAATTGGCTGCATTTTTAAATGTTGTCGCTTGTTCCTTATTCGCCTCATACTTTATCGTATAGGCGGGGCCAATTATTTTCATTCCTGGTGATAAGGGTTTTATGCTCAATAGGGCTCCCTCAACTCTACTGGCATCAAGCGCATCGGAAATTTCAGTTGTACTGAATAAATGTAATTTCTGTATTTGTTTTATCATGTTCGTGTCATTGGTTGATTGACTATTTTGGGCAATACAAAAGATAACGCAACTCCGGATACCGGTTCTTCAGAATTAATACATTGCTCTATAATTGCATTGGCCATCTCTTGGGTTGTGGCGTTTCCTCCTAAATCATAAGTAACCCAGCGCCTTTCATTGGCTACCTTGATAACTGCATTGATAATTCTCTGTGCCTCTTTCTGATAGCCCAAATGCTCCAGCAGCATGCTTATAGATAAAAACATAGCACTAGGGTTAGCACTTTGTGATTTCATTCGTGGTCCACTACCATGAACAGGCTCAAAATAACTTCCTTGGGGGCCAATATTAGCACTAGGAGCAAAACCTAATCCGCCCATGATGCCTGCACCAACATCGGATAAAATATCACCGAACATATTTTCTGCAACGATGACCCCAAATTCTTCTGGGCGTCTGATCATCCATAAAGCAACCGCATCAGCATTTAAAATATCGGCATTAATATGAGGATATTGACGTGATGCGTGTTCAAAAAACTCTCTAGCAAACTCCCCACTTTGGCGAAGCACATTGGGTTTATCAGCAAAAGTTACGCGATTCATCTGGTTGGTATGAGCATAGTGAAATGCATACTCAAATAAACGTACTAATCCATTTTTGGATTGTAAACGTAAAGCACAGCTAAGTTCATTGGCTGGGGTCTTTTGCCAGCGTGGGTGTTGGGTTATAACATTATAGATAGGTGTAGGTGGAGGAGCATAGTCAAAACCAGAATATAAGCCTTCGGTATTTTCACGAATGATGCAAAAGTTAAATGGTTTTTCACTTCCTTTGATGGAAAAACAAGGACGAATATTAGCAAACAAATCTAGTTTTTGTCTTAGTTGGATTATTGGCGATACATAATGGTGATTGCTTTGTTGAAATTGAAGCGCTAATTCTTTAGCTGCTTCTCGTTGAGGCTTGCTGGTTATGGCTCCTAGCAAAACTGAATCTGATTCTGCAATAAGTTGCCATGTCCCTTCTGGAATGGGATTACCTTCTTTTTGCCAATAGGACCAGCCTATATCACCCAAAGTCAGTTTGATGGGGATTCGAAGCTGTTCAATGATGGGTATTGCTGCAAGGGTTACCTCTATCCCAATACCATCACCTGGCAATACTGCAATTTTTGTGACCTCTTTAGATTGCACCGTTTAATGCCTCCAAAATAACCTTTTTACAAAAGGGGAGATTATCTCTTAGTATTCTCATTCCAGCTTCAGGGACACTAAGTAAGGTTCCTTGATGAGGGGTAAGCACATTATCTTTATTCACCAGATGAGACAATTCGCCAATTAAATGCAGATGCTTCACTTGATTTTCTTTGATAATGGACGTTGAATCAGTTTCTAATACTCTTGTTAAACCATAAATGATTCGTTTTGCTGCCAATTCTTTATCTGTGATTTGGTGGGTTTGCAAAGGTATCTCATTAGGATAATAAACGTGTTGATACAGACTATGTAGTGCTTCATCAATTTTGTACTCGTTACACAGAGTGATAACTTCACCAAGTTTTTGGGCTAGAGATTGATCGGCAAAACTGGGGGCTGAAAATAATATTAGAGGTTTATTCAGATGAGTAAATAAAGAAAAACACTGTTGGAGAATAACCCCACCAAATGAAAATCCAAAAAATGCATCGTAATGAGGAATGTATTGGCTAAGCTTTTCTTGCCAATGGCTATAAAATTGTTCATTGGAGAGTTCTTCCATTATGGACAATGAGTCTATGGGGTGAAGACTGTATTCGGTTTCTAAAAAAGCCAATGGGCTAATTATAGAGTCAATATAAGCGGGATGTGGCGTATCTGATGGGAGGATCAATATTTTCTTTTTTTGCATTTTAAGCTCATATTTTAGTTGGTGCTATTAGGTGATAGGTTATAGTTTTTCTTCTTTATTCTGATTAAATATCTTGAGGTCGGCTGTTGAAAGATCAGAAATTCCCCTGACAAACTCATCCATTTCAATGGGCTCATGACCTATATGCAATGCATCTCGCACGTAGTTTGCGGCAGTTAATGCTTCCTGTAAATTGTATTTTTTTATCTGAATGGCATGTAAATAGGCAATAAAAAATTCTGTCTTTAAATTTCCCGTTCCTTTTCCCATTCCGGCCAAGGAGGCATCGATGAGTTCTACACCTGAATCCATGGCGGCAATAGCATTTGCATGAGCTAAACCAATATTGTCATGGGCATGAAAACCAAAAGGGATGGGATAGTTTGGGATATATTTACCATAAATAGATTTAATTCTTTGGGGGAGTATACTGCCATTTGAATCAGCGAAATAGATCATCTCCGGTTGATATTTACTCGCTTGCTCTACCACTTCATCCAACTCATCATCAGTGTAATAAGTCATGTGAATAAAATTAATAGATACTTGCAAGTTTAGTTTCTTTGCTATTTTAATAACTGGTATTGCTTCTGCAAATCCATCTTTAGCAATACATATTCTTAATAAGCTTACCCCTGCGTCTTTTAACTCTATAAGGTCAGCTTCATCGATGTTATTCGGGTGAGCCATTACCGCAATAGTAGCTTTTTTAATAAGGGAGCGGCACAGATGAAGATAGTCTTTGTAACAAAATCCTGCCCTTCCCAGATTATCTATTGGGCGGATAGAGCCATTACGGTAGCCAATTTCTATATACTCCACGCCGGTTTTATCTAGGGGCAATAGGATTCCCTCTAATTCTTGATCTGAAAAATGAAAATTTGTTCGATGGCCGCCATCTCTTAATGAGGCATCTAATAGTTGAATTGAAGTCATTGAGTTACTCCTTCCCTCTGCTCCTCGAAATACTGATGCTTTGCACTCAAGCAAAATATGCTAGTTATGCAAGAGGTTTATTGAAACAAAACCAATTATGAGGCACAAGGTTTAGTGTCTAAATTTTTATGTTTATAATTATAAGTTTAATACAAATGCATTAAGTTTGTTGATGAATAACACCAAATAATAGTAAAAAGGTCGTTAGGATTGGCTAGTTCATAAATAAAAGCAAGGAGCCAATAATAAGCAGTATCCATATTAGGAAAATTATGCGATCTTGATTTGATGAAGCTATCAAAATAAAAAGAGGTAGGAATAAATTTTTGGTAATCAAAAAACTGATCATTTTTGAAAATGAAGGGGCAAATCTTTTAATGCAAAACAGTATCGCTATTACTATCACAGGACTCAACAAAATCTATAGCAATGGCTTTAATGCGTTGAGTGATATCAACTTGGAAATTAAACGTGGTGAGATTTTTGCGCTATTAGGACCCAATGGCGCGGGTAAAACTACGCTGATCAATACCATATGCGGTATATCTCGTCTTAGCAGTGGTACCATTACCATATTTGGCTATGATAACATCAAGCAATATCGTGAAGCACGTGCTGCTGTCGGCTTAGTGCCTCAAGAGTTAACTACCGATGCGTTTGAATCAGTTTGGAACACGGTGACATTTAGTCGGGGGCTATTTAACAAAGCAGCTAATCCTGCGTATATAGAGGATGTGCTAAAACGTCTTGCACTTTGGGAGAAGAAAGATGAGCAAATTCGGCATTTATCGGGGGGGATGAAGAGGAGGGTGATGATCGCCAAAGCATTGTCGCATGAGCCAGAAATTCTGTTTCTCGATGAACCAACAGCCGGTGTTGATGTAGAACTGCGCAAATCAATGTGGTCGCAGGTACGGAGTTTGCGTGATACCGGAGTTACTATTATTCTCACAACTCATTACCTCGAAGAGGCGCAAGAAATGTCTGACCGTATTGGTATCATCAATAATGGTAATCTGATCCTGACCGAAAAGAAAAAAATTCTCATGGAAAAAATGGGCAAGCGTCAGATGATTTTCGTGCTGCGCGAACCACTACTTAGCATTCCGGCCGGATTGGGACGTTATCCTTTGACGCTAGCGCAGGATGAAAACGGCGGTAAACTGATTTTGACTTATGATCCTGAAACTGAGAATGATATCTCAGACGTATTAGACAATCTAAAGTCGAATGGTATTCGTCCTAAAGATATCTATACTCGTCAAAGCAGTTTAGAAGAAATTTTTATTGAACTGGTGGAGGCCAAATGAACCTTCGTGGTATCCGAGCAATTTATGCCTTTGAAATGGGGCGAACTTTGCGTACGCTGGGGCAAAGTATTGCATCTCCGGTTATTTCCACTGTACTCTATTTTATAGTGTTCGGCTCGGCCATCGGCTCGCGCATGCAATCCATTGACGGCGTACCCTATGGGGCATTCATTGTCCCTGGACTGATCATGCTTACAGTGCTTGGCGAAAGTGTGTCAAATGCTTCCTTCGGCATTTATTTTCCGCGCTTTACTGGAACGATTTATGAAGTCCTCTCTGCGCCGATGTCCTTTGTTGAAGTTGTACTGGGCTATGTGGGGGCTGCTACTACCAAATCAGTGCTCATTGGTACAATTGTTCTCTCAACGGCCTGGCTTTTTGTACCCTTGCACATCGCTCATCCGCTTTGGATGACATTTTTTCTGATCATGACCAGTGTGACGTTTAGTTTGCTGGGCTTCATTATTGGCATCTGGGCTGATGGTTTTGAAAAATTACAGCTTATTCCACTACTCATCATTACGCCACTGACTTTCCTCGGAGGCAGTTTTTATTCCATTAATATGCTGCCACCTTTCTGGCATCAGTTTTCACTGCTGAATCCTGTGGTCTACCTCGTGAGCGGTTTCCGCTGGAGTTTTTACGAACATAGCGATGTTAGTCTTGCTACCAGCGTTATCATGATTTTGACCTTCACTGCCATCTGTCTTTGCCTCATCAGCTGGATTTTTAAAACGGGTTATGGCTTAAAAAAATAGGTCTAATCAATGTAACCTACTGACGTATTATCAGGTGTATCATTTTGCAGCGATAGACCTGATAGTGTATTAATTAAATTTCTCAATAGATGAACCAGTATCACTAGAGGAGAGACAGCAATCGTTAATGCTAATGCTATTGAGTGTCTTGCTACTTCAAGAGGGATAGCAACCGCCCATGCTAATGCATTAATAATGGGCGTGTTTTTTCTCTCCTCTGACCAGGTATCTGCGATTAACTTACGTGCTAGTAAAGGGAAAATTAAATAATCTAAAATACCTTTGATCCCTGTTTTTCGATTATATACAGCATAGACTTCAGAACCAATCATCACAGGAATGAGATAGGGGCGGAAAAAAGCGGTCATTACTTGTTCAAAAATATTTTTTTGAGGGGCTACCGAAGGATGATCATAATGATCACCTACTATGCATAAGTATGTTGCATCGATTGTTTCATACCAGGATAAATCCTCACTCCATTTTAACTCAATAATTTCATGAGATAATAAATCGGGCATTTCTTCCGGCATTAAAATATGCAAAAGCGGCTTCGTACGATAGGAAATACCAGACGATTTGGAGAAAGGATTAAGAGCTCTAAAAAAATGATTCATGTGTAATAATATTGTATAATTAATGCGTTACAATATCAAAATTGTAGCATTTAATTTCAGTAAAAGCATCCAGGTATAGTTCTTAAGTAAAAAAATAAATTAGCCCTATAATAGAAATTAAAATGAATAATCGGATATAAAAAGCCACGTGTTTATTGGAATAAAGCGAGCATAAATACGCAACAGGATGGCGAAAAATAAAAGAGCGCATGATTTGTTTCGTAACCAGGTGAGGGGTACCGCTGATAGGGAACTCGTGAATACGGATACTTGGGCGGTGATTTACTTCGATTATAACGCCATTAGAACCCTCTATAGGCGTATTGATGTCGGCACATTCCACATCAATACCAGCAAGCCCTAAATCTAATACCCTGGCCACATGAATCATTAGTTTACGATTTTCTTTGCAAATTTGTTTGCCCAAGGCTTCATAGGTACCTCCTCGGGTGGCATTACTGGTGTAACATAGTACAATTCGTTTACCAATGGAGGGAATATAATTAACTCCTATACCTAATTCCTTTAACCTGATTAGGCATTCATCATCTACGATAATTGGTCCCAGAAAATCATTGGTTTTTTTGCGAGCAATATTGGTTAAAGCGATTAGCTCTTCAATAGTGTGTTTACCATCCCCGATGATGCTAGCGGGATGACGTATAACCACTCCTACGACTTTTCTATTAAAAACTAATACGCGATACGATTTTAGTTTTCCGTGAAATTCTTCGATCATTAAATAATCATAGGATGCAAATAATTTCTCCAGATGGATTAATAGTTCTTCCAGGGTTTGAATGTTGCATAACACATCTTTTCCCTGAGCGCCATTAAGTAAGGGTTTAATAACCAAGGGGAATTTTAGTTCGGCTATTATTTCCTCAGTTAGATTTTGATTAAACTCGTCTACATGAATGGCAACAGCACTAGGCACGGGGATTTCCGCACGCTCTAATAATTTATTCGTGCAATATTTATCCGCGGCTATGTTTGAGCTACTGAGCTTATTAAATGGGGTTTCGCAACCCTTAAAAAGATAGTAATGAGAGCCTAATTTTAGCTCAAAACCATCAATCTCTTCTAAAGACTTTACTGGCAAGAGTAGCTTTTGGCCGCTTTTATAATATTGAGTGGCATTTCTATCAATGATGCATTCTCTCTTCGGTTCTATAATTATTTATCTTATCACAATTATTAAGTAGCGATGCCTATTAGTATGGCGCAGAGTGTTGCAACGATTATTAGCATCAGACTGCGGATATAAAAGGCGGTACGTTTATTTTTATAAAGTCCCCATAGATAAGATAGGGGGTGGCGGTAAATCAGCGCACGGAGAATTGTTTTTGTAACACCATGAGGAATTCCACCAGTAATCGCCAGTTCATGAATTCTGACGCTAGGATTGGCATTAGCTTCAATAATTACTCCCGCAGTAGTTTCTATAGGACGATTGATATCGGCGCACTCAATATCAAATCCTACCAAGTTTAAATTTAAAGTATGGGCAGCCCGAATAAGCATACGTTTATTTTCCTTGCAGATATTTTTACCCAAAGGTTCATAAGTACCGCCACGTGAAGTGTTACATACATAACATAGGGTGACTGATTCACCTTTATAAGGAATAGAGTTAAGCGTTAATCCCAGTTCTTTTAAGCGGATTTGTACTTCATCATCAACAACAATAGGAGCAAGCATGTCACTAATTTTCTGTCGTTTGATGTTGCTCAAGTCAATAAGTTCTTGAATGTTATGCTGACCATCTCCTACCACATGGGCTGGGTAACGCCGTACCACACCTAATAATTTATTTTTAAATATTAATACTCGATATGATTTTAAATTACCGTGAAACTCTTCAATAGAAATAAATTCCTCGGTCAGAAATTGAGACGTTAAATGCCGTTTTAACTCCTCCACCGATTGTATATTGCATAAGACATCCCTGCCTCGGCGACCATCTTGAGTAGGCTTTATCACCAATGGAAACTTCAAATCAACTAAGTATTCCTCTAAGTTTCCCTCCTCAAAATCTGTTTTGCTAATTGCTATGGCTTTAGGAACAGGGAATCCTGCATTTTCAAGCAGCTTGTTTGAGCAATATTTATTGCGTGCAATACTGACACTGCAATGATCATTAAAGCAATTAACAACTCCCCGGCAAAAATATCGTGTTTTCCCTAGATATAAGTCAAATCCATCGATTTCGGGGATTGGTGTTACAGCTAAGCATAAATCTAGCGCGCTTTGGTAGTATTGTTCCGCATTTTTATTCATAATTTTGTATTCTCAATAATGAATGATCTATTATGGTTTTCTTGCGATAGCCATAAGACCTTCCCTACTATCCCAGAGTGCTTTTGAGGGCAAATCTAATCGCGCATACGACTCTATTTGCTCTATGATAAAGCCCGCATGTTCTAGCTCTCTGGTTAAAATTTTCTCATCAAAAAAATGAAGTGTATTTGGCATTTTTTCACCAATTAAGTTTTTTAAATCAGTAAAATAACCAGGCCATTCGTGCCCTTCACGTATTCTTTGTTCATATAAAGGAATAATTTTCTTAGAAATTCCTTTATAAGGAGTCGACGTAATAATAAATAATTTTGCGTCGTTTTTTAACCAAGTAAATAATTTCTCAAAGCCAATTTGCAGAGCGGAGGGGGCTAAATAGCCTAGCATATGAGCAATATAGCATCCAGCAATGCTTTGTGCTTCTAAGTCCACTCCTTGTGGAAACTCTCCAGGAAGTAATGTCAGGCGACTACGATACTCAGGTGGCGTCTGATTGTATAAAATGTCGAGATGCCTTGGTTCAAGGTCATTGGCGATAACAGTCGCCCCTTCGTTTAACGCTGCAATAGATACAAAACCATAAGCAGCACCAAGCTCTAATACAGGGGCTGTTTGTTGGCTGGCATATTGGATAAATTCCTGGGCATATTTATCAATATAAGTGGTACACGGACCTTTTTTATTTAAGGTCATTATAAGGTATCTACTTACCCGTCTTGGTATTTGTAAATCACTCACTTTAGGGGTCTCATTGCTCGAGTTGGTTAATTTATTAATTCAAGGAGGAGGATATGAATCAGCAATACTTTTGTAACGTATCTCTTTCTTTATGCGTCCTTCTATAGAAACAGTAACTGGTTGTGGTAGCTGTTTAATATATTGTAGCACTGTAGCATGATCTGTCTCACCTATCTTAGTTATTTTTGCTTTTTTCATTACCGAAAAAACGCCACTACCACTTGCAAAAAAATCAGTGGTTGCAATAGTGTATGTTTTTTCTTTGCTCAGGGGAGTGTCTTGATGATACACGGTAACTACTTTATGCCCCAGAGGTTGCTGCTGTTACGTTGCAGAGCAACATCAACGTAATGAGAGGTTGATGTTTTTTTTATGAAAGAGCATGACTTATCTATCATTGATAAGCTATCACCTATATTGTTTGCCTTATAATAATAGTGAATTGTGAGTAATTTACTAGCGTATGAAACTTGAGATAATTAGGCTCAAGACAAGTAAAGTCATCATTCCTGATTTAAAATAAATAGATAGACGACTACGAAGGCACAGATGATAAAAGTAAGACAAGGGATGACGATAAATTAACTGCTTTAATATTTTTTTAGTAACAACAGCTCGTATTCCTTGATTTGGGATTTCATGAAGAGTGGTATCAGCACAATAATTTGCCTCAATGATGATCCATCTATTGGGTCTAAAAGGAACATTGATATTTTCACATAGCACATCAAAACCAACGTAATTTAATCCGATGACTTGAGCCGCTTGGCATAAGTGTTTCGCATTGGTAGGGTGTATTTTTTTTCCAAGTGAAAATATATCTCCATCGCGCCCTGTATTAACTGTATAGCCTAGTCGAATTTTATGCCCTTCGGGTATAATGCTTTGCAGAGATAATCCTTGTTCTTTCAGGCAATTTTGATGCTCTATATCAAATTTTAATGGAGAAATGGTTAGCTCTTTACTCAAACGAATTCTTTCCGCATTTCTTATCTCGATTAATTCTTCAACATTATGTATTCCATCTCCTACGAGATGAGCTGCTGTTCGTTCTAGTACTCCAATAACACGGTTTTTTAAAATCAGCACACGATATTCTTTCAAATTAGTATGAAACTCTTCTATTTGCACATACTTGTACTTGTCGAAAAAGGTACTTAGGTAGGTAGACAGCATTTCCAGATCTTGGATATTACACAATACATCCTTACCTCGTACGGTATTCATCATTGGTTTTGCAACTAATGGAAAATTAAGGTGTTTTACTAATTGATCTAATGGTTTTTGTGACCATCTCTCTTTGTTAAAGGCGGTAGCTTTGGGTACGGGAAATCCAGCCCGTTGCAGTAATTTATTTAATGCATATTTATGCTTGGAAAGATATACGCTAGCGCCTTGATTCATAGGCGAAATAGAATATACAAAATAATAGTGTTTTCTTCCAAGCTCGACTCTTAGATACCCAAGTTCTGGAATATAGGTGCAGGGTAAGTGTAAGTCCATGGCCCCTTGATGAAATAATTTAACATTTCTATCCATTGGAATCACCTCGAGTTGGTGACATAATGTTCTTTAATCGGTGATATAGATAGGCAAAAGGATGGCGTAAAATGAGTTGTATTAGTACTTTTTTGCCAATCTTAATTCCTTTTCCATCGTCTGGTAATTCGTGTAGAGTAATGTCTGGAGGAAAGTTGGCTTCCAGAATAAACCATTTGGTTTTGCTGAAGGGATGATTAATATGCTCGCACATTAGATCAAGACCAACCAAGTCCAGTCCAGTGATTTGTGCTGCTTTTCGTATGTACTTTGCGTTTTCTCTATTAATTTTCTTGTTGACAAAGGCTACCTGTCCTCCAAGGGCACGATTTACTGCATACCGTACCCTTACAACTTGCCCTTTATGCGGGATACTGTCTAGTGAGAGCCCTTGATCTGTAAGACAGTTTTGGCAGTCATCATTTATTTGAGGAAACTCCTCATTTTGTGTCATCAGTTGCTCAATAGTGAGTTGGCCATCCCCTTCTATGATTGGAGCAAAGCGTTCAACAACCCCGATAATACGATTTTTTAGCAACAATACACGGTATTCTTTTAGTCCTTCATGATACTCTTCAACAAGAATATCGGAGGATGTTTGTAACGCTTTTTCCAACTGGAATGACAAATCATCATAGGTTTTGATGTTGCATACAACATCCATACCACTGTGACTATTGAGCATAGGTTTTATTACCAAGGGGAAACGTAATTTTTTTATTAAATTCGATAAAGAGTATTTTTGCAGTTTTCTCTTATTAATTGTTACAGCCTTAGGAACTGAAATACCTTCCTGTTCAAATAACAACTTGGTGGCGTGCTTATTATTCGCAATAAAAATACTGGATGCATTGTTTAGATGGGTAATTCCTCGAAGTAAATAATAGTTTTCTTTGCCGAAACAAATGTGTAAGCTGTTAATCTCATTTACATAAGTAACCGGCAATTTTAACGTCAAAGCGCTTTCATAATAGGCTTGAAGAATTTTATTCAAGTGAACCTCTCTATGTAGATTAGTTCTATACATGCAACATGACTACAAGAGCTCGTCTATTGAGACTCTATGAATATTATAGCCTAATAAAATTAATAAGTTTTTATTTTATTGTGAAACCGTGATTCGGGCTTGTTATAGAGACAAGGGAGTCGTTCAATTAATGGAGTCAAGTTAAGCGTTTATAACTTAGGCCGTATTACGACTTCGTCAAATCCGGGTTATACACCTTAAGTTGACGTCACTACGTGAGCAATTACGAGATTAGTGCCAATGGGAGGAGTAGCGGAGCAAAGAGTAGCGCTACTCTCGTTGATACTCTTTAGTACCAGCGATAATTAATTTATACACACGCTCACTAATAATCCCTTGCTCAAACTTCATTCGTGCATCTACAGTCATTAATTGCCCTCTTTTCTTTACTAATTTACGTGTGGCTGACGTAACATCATTCGGATCGCCTTCTAATAATGTATCCCTTACTTCCTCATCAAAGACCAAATATTCTCTTAAAGCAACTCGTCGTTCATCAACCGTTGGAACCAATTTTTGCCAAATACATAATCTAATTGTTTCGAGAATATCTATAGTTCTACCAAGGCGTTCTTCACCGGCAAACGAAGTTACGAGACGACGCATGGTTTCGGCTACGCCAGAGGTATGTAATGTAGTATATACAGGATGCCCTGTTAGGGCCGCTTCAAGCGCGGCACTGATTGTTTCTGCATCTCGACACTCACCCACCATAATTAAGCGCGGTTTCCGTCTTAAAGCGTTTCTCACGCCATCCGCAAAGCTGGGTAAATGACGCGGGATCTCGGATTGGCTAACTACGGCAGAAATGGTATCAATTTCATCATAAACGAATTCTATTGGTGATTCGTAAGTAAGTACTTTTCTATTAGAGTCTTCGGTTTCTATGAGTTCACGAATAATTGAGGCTAGCAACGTTGATTTACCTGAACCCGTGGCGCCGGTAATAAATACAATGCCTTCCTGAGGGGCTATAGCCTCAAGAATATTATCTGGCAAGTTCATTGTACTTAATTTAGGCGGTGTCGTCGGAATGGTTCTTAAGGTAATCTGAATTGAATCGTGACCTTCAACCAAGCAGGCCGTTGCATTTACTCTATAGCGGTAACGAACCCCTCTATTAGGACGGAATTCATAATGTGTATCTATATCTTTACCAGAAAGAAGCTGAGTAGTCGCATTGGGGCCATAAATTGCATTAATTAAATCGCCCAATTCAGTATTTGAAAGGCGGCGATTAGTAATTTTGATTAGCTTTCCATAAACTTCTGCAAAAATGGGTTCACCCGTTTGTATGGTGATGTCTGATGCATTTAAACTTTCGGAATGCTCCAACATTCTGTCCATAAAAACAGGAGTAAAACGGGTTGGTTCATCAGGCATGAAATTAATATGGCTCATACTTATTACCAGTCTTAATTATCAGTTCACAGGGGCAATAACAGGCTGCCAAGATTTATTAGTTATTATAA
This sequence comes from Legionella fallonii LLAP-10, assembly GCF_000953135.1. Taxonomy (NCBI): domain Bacteria; kingdom Pseudomonadati; phylum Pseudomonadota; class Gammaproteobacteria; order Legionellales; family Legionellaceae; genus Legionella; species Legionella fallonii. Next base: position 455,731 of record NZ_LN614827.1, read on the forward strand.
TTCTAGACTGCTTAGCAATTTTTTCCATGTTTTTAAATTGTTCTAGAGCATTCTCATCTTTTGCGACAGCAGCTTTCCATTCATTACTGTTAACATTCAATATAGGTAGAGCAGTAATTCTCAATACTCGATCATCGATATGAATTTCAGAACCATCTCCAGTAACTCCTAAGTCGGTATGGGAAACATAAGGGGGCGAAACAATGTTCATAGCAAGGAGTTTTCTATAAAGAATCATACCACCAAAATCTTCTTTAATGCGGGCGATACTTTCTTCCAAAATGGTATTGGCTTGAGTTATGCCATTTTTCCACCCTTTAGTTGTATAAATACACCATAACTGCCTTTCTGCTTTAGTTTTGGGGAGCAGGAATACATTAGGCGCTTCGGGTTTTTGGTAATCCATCCACAAATATTGGCGCCAGGTGGGGGGAGCTGTTATAAAACGTGCTTGTTTCGCTACTTTATAAGTACGATCTGAAATACGTATATTTTGTGCATCAGCAAGATTCAAAGTATTTCTACCTTCGAGTAATACTGGAGGTAGGATATTGTGTTCGAGTACTAGGGAATTAAAATCAAAGATGGTATCTAGTTTTCTAGATTGTCTAGTCAGCGACTGGTCTATTTGTTTGGCACGCCACGCCAATCCGGATTGAGCCCCAAGACTTAAAGCCGTTTCTTTTAGCGCCATTTCACGAATTTTACTCATTTTTTGTTTTTTCTGGGCGCGAATGTATTTGCCATTGGCCATCGCTTGTATCCCTTTTAACGAACCCGTATCTCCCATATTGGTACGAGACGAGGAACAAGCCACCAGCAATACTGATAATATAACGGCTAAGCTAAGAGTAAATTTTTGCATATCGTAGTTCTACAACCTGACTGTTAGGGTACACGTGAATATAGGCTTTTTTACCGGCTTGGTAGTCAATGTTACGGAGAATTTCTGCCAAACTTTCGTCTTTTATATTTAGACTAATTAAAATAGGCAGAGAAGGGGATTGGCCTATTACACGCATTTTAAAATGTGATGCTTTCGCAATACGGGCTGTTAACTCTTCTATTGGTCCGGACCAGTCAACACTGGCGCGTGCTTGCAGATTATAAGCATTGGGAATGGTAAGGGTATTGTCTTTATGCGGAGGTATTATTACTTTTTCAACACGAGCCATCTCCAGCATAGAATCACTCACAGAAACAGCCGCCTCAGCTAGTTTTATTGTTGCATCATCACTAGGGTTGTTAATTGGTGGTTTTTTAAAAGTGGTTCCACAACTTGAAAGTAGTGCTGAAACAATAAACATTATGACAATCTTGTTGCTCATGCAATGTTCTTTTTAAAGTATAATAAGTATACGTTCGATTGAAACAGGAGCAAGGCTCCTTGTCAAGATATTGTTAAAATAGTGAGAGAAAAACTTTTTTATTAGATTTTTTCCAGAAGACCATATACCACTTGCCCCGCCTGTTTTAACTTGATTTGTTGCCACTGAGCGTTGTCTATAGGGATTTGTGTAGACGATTCTGTGTATACAAGTCCACCTGGAGATAGAAGCTTTTTGTTCACTATTTCATTGAGGCATTGAGGAATATAATTACCCGCAAATGGTGGGTCTAAAAAAATAATATCAAATTGTTCGTCACATTGTTGTAAATAAATTTTAGAGTCTGTTTTAATCAATGACAACTTGGGATTATTAAATTGCGCAATTATTTTTTGTAGATTTACATGAGCCTTTGGTGCTTGTTCTACAAAGACAACTTTAGTCGCTCCTCGTGAAAATGCTTCAAATCCCAATGCGCCACTACCAGCAAAAGCATCGAGACAACGAGCATTTTTAATGTCGTGCATTAGCCAGTTAAAAAGAGTCTCGCGAACTCGATCCGGAGTAGGTCTTAAACCTTCTACATCAGGAACGTTTAATTTTTTACCCCGGTATAAGCCCCCTATGATGCGAATAATGTGATTCAAGATCGACCAACCGTAATTAAAAGTAATATATCTGGGTTTACTTGTTGCTTAAATGCTTGCTTGACATCTTCTGTAGTCACTGCGTTGATATGAGCAATGTAACGATCCAAGTAATCATCTGGCAAGTGGTAAAAAGCCATGCGTAATAATAAATTAGCAATAGTACGGTTACTACCTAATGAAAGAGGGAAACTACCAGTAAGGTATTGCTTGGCCGCGTCTAATTCTTGTTTATTTGGTCCTTCATTAATGAATTGACGCAACGTATCTGTCGCAATTTTAAGGGCATTAGCCGCTTGATTATTTTTTGTCGATAGGCTAATGATAAAGGGTCCATAGCCAGGCATAGGCGTAAACTGGCTGGATATTCCGTAGGTTAATCCCCTTTTTTCTCTCACTTCAATAGCTAATTTTGAAACTAACGAGCCGCCACCCAAAATATAATTACCCACCATTAAAGGAAAATAATGGAGATTTTGATGATCTATTCCTATTTGACCTAAGCGCACTACGGTTTGAGAGGAAGGGAATTCCACATGTATATTTTCTGCTTTAGTTAGCTGATTTGCTTTAGCAACGGTTGCAGCTGGAAGTCCTTTAGGCAGTTCTTGTGTTAATTGTTCTGCTATTTGATGGGCCTGAGAGTTATCTATGGCTCCTACGAGAACTAATGTGGCATTACTAGCAACGTAATATTGTTTATAAAAATTGACAACTTGTTGCTTATTGAGTGTTCCAACCGTAGCAGTCGTGCCATTGACTGGATGAGCGTATGGGTGTTGCTGATATAATGCCTTAAAAAAATGGATGTTTGCTACATCATCTGGCGATTCGTCAGCTTGTTCAATAGCCATGAGTTGTTGTTTTTTTTCTTGTTCGAAGGCCTCATCAGGGAAATCAGGATGATTAATTATCTTACTGAAGGTGTTTAGAGATTGGTTCATCGCATCTTTTTTGGTCAGCGTTCTTAAGTTTAGAATGACCATATCTCTACTGACTTCGGCGTCAAATTGAGAGCCTGTATCCGCAAGGGCTTGACCTATCGCTGTTGCATCCTTACCTGCGTTGCCTTGATTTAGCATATGGGTAGTCAATGCACTTAAACCATATTGCTTGCCATCATAAGCAGAACCTGCGGCAAAGGCTAAACTGACATCCAGCATAGGTACTTCCATTGCCTGATAAAAAACCACATGAACCCCATTTGCTGTTTGCCATTTTTCTGTTTTGAAGGTATTGGCAAACGTTTGATGAGAGAGGCCTATGATGATCGCAGTAATTAATGCACTGAATATTCTCATTGTTTCACCTTATCATTGCTTAGAGGAATTAATTCTGCCTCAGTCCTATTGTTTTCTTGGAAATAGCGTTGTGCTGTTTGTTGAATTTGTTCCGCGGTAACACCATTAATTGCCTGAGTATAGTTATTCGTTTGTTGCCAACCTATGCCCACTGTTTCTAATAAACCCAACTCCATTGCTTGGCCAAAAATGGAATCTTTCTCAAAGGTTTTTTGCGCTATGATTTGGTTTTTAACTCTTTGTAGCTCTTCGTTCTTGATAGGAGTCTTTTTTAAGTCATCAAGTTCATTGAGCACCGCTTTGCGAAAGTCCTTAATCTGATGATTCTGATTGGGTGTTCCATATACAATGAATTGAGTTTGATATCTGGCATATAGGTTGTAATAAGCATCTACGCCAGTGGCTACATGGCTTCCTCTGATAAGATTTTGGGCAAATCGTGCACCTTCTCCAGCATCGAGAATTCCCGCAATAATCTCTAGTGCATAAGGTTCCCAAGCATTTTGGGCCGTTTTTACGCTAGGTACCGTATATCCCATCATGAGTAAGGGTAATTTAGCTGCAGCATGAATAGTGACTGATTTTTTACCTAAGGTGGGCGGTTCTTTAATAAGTTTGCGTTCGGCAACAAATTTTCTAGGAATATCACCAAAATAGCGTTCAGCAAGGGAATGTACTTCCTGTGGATTAACATCGCCTACAACGACCAAAGTGGCATTATTGGGAGCATAATAAGTTTGATACCATTTCTTAAGATCCTCAACACTCATTTGTTTTAGATCGCTCATCCACCCTATTACCGGGTGGTTATAAGGAGCACTCAAATGGGCTGTTGCTAAAAAACGTTCGAAAGCTAGCGCTTGGGGATTATTATCGGTACGCAAACGCCGCTCTTCCTGAATTACTTTAATTTCTTTAGCAAATTCATCAGCATTCAGTAGCAAATTTTTCATTCTATCAGCTTCCAGTTCGAAACTGGTAGCTAGACGTGAAGCAGCTATTTTTTCAAAATAGGCAGTATAATCGTTATTAGTAAATGCATTTTCTTGCCCTCCTTGAGCGGCTATAGTTTTGGAAAATACGCCCAGAGGATATTGAGGCGTGCCTTTAAACATCATGTGTTCAATGGCATGAGATACTCCGGTTATTCCTCCTGGTTCATCAGCTGATCCCACATTATACCAAACCATGGATACTGCTATGGGAGCCCGGTGATCTTCTTTAACCAATACTTTTAATCCATTATTCAAAGTAAACTCTTGAACTTGGCCGAAGGTCTGGCATGATAGTACTATCATGAAAATGGTGATGAGAATTTTGCGCACAACTTAACCTCAAAGCTAAAAAAGTGATAGAATTTCATATTTCCTAGGAATTGTACACTAAATGATTAAATGGTTTAAACGAAATCAGAATTTACCAGCTTCAGAAGCTGAGAAAAATTCACCCACATCTATTATCGAAAATAATATTGAATCAGTGCCTGAAGACCCAGTTGAAACAATTGAACCGGTGCAAGAAGTTACAACTAAAGAAGGTATCTTTGCGCGTTTTAGGCGAGGTTTAAGTAAAACACGCCACCAATTAGGGGATGGTATCAGTCGCCTATTGCTTGGAAAAAAAGAAATTAGCAAGGATTTATTAGAGGAATTAGAAACTCTATTAATTAGTGCTGATCTGGGTATAGATACGACCCAAGTTGTATTAAAGCAATTAGCAGACAGATTAGAGCGCAAAGAATTATCTAACGGTGATTCAGTACACTCCGCTTTGAAACAGCATTTGCAGAAAATACTCGATGAGTGCTCTCAGCCTTTATCATTAGACACTAACGATCAATCACCTTTTGTGATTTTAATGGTAGGTGTTAATGGCGCTGGTAAAACAACCACCATTGGCAAATTAGCCAAGCAATTTCAGAAACAAGGTAAAACAGTAATGCTGGCGGCTGGCGACACGTTCCGCGCAGCTGCGGTAGAACAGTTGCATGTATGGGGGGAGCGCAACGATATTCCTGTAATTGCTCAGCATACTGGAGCAGATAGTGCCTCGGTAGTTTTCGATGCTTTACAAGCAGCGAAGGCCCGTAAAATAGATGTATTAATTGCCGACACCGCTGGGCGTTTGCATACGCAAAGTAATTTGATGGAAGAGTTGAAAAAAGTGAAACGAGTGTTACAAAAACTCGATCCTGAGGCACCACACGAGACTATGCTGGTATTAGATGCGAGCATAGGACAAAACGCCTTGGTGCAGGCTCGTCAATTTAATGAAGCTATTGGTTTGACCGGTGTTACTATGACCAAACTGGATGGGACTGCAAAAGGTGGAATATTATTTGCTATAGCTAATGAGTTAAAAATACCATTTCGTTATTTAGGGGTAGGTGAGGGCATAGAAGATTTGCGGCCCTTCGACGCAGTTCAATTTGTTAGTGCAATATTTAATGATGATCACATTTGACCAGGTTACTAAACGTTATCCAGGGGGCTTTGAAGCATTGAGCCAGGTGAATTTTTCTTTGAAAAAAGGAGAGATGGCTTTTCTTACTGGCCATTCTGGCGCAGGAAAAAGCACACTACTTAAATTGGTTGCATTGCTGGAATGGCCTACTTCAGGTCAATTATCCGTTAATGGTTTAAATTTAAGTCATTTAAAAAAACGTGATGTGGCCATGCATCGAAGTCAACTAGGGATTACCTTCCAATCCCCTCATTTTCTAAACGACAGGACTGTTTTTGATAACGTTGCTTTACCATTGCAAATTCAAGGTATGGCTTATCCTATGATTGCTAAAAGGGTGCATGCCGCACTGGATATGGTTGGTTTGTTAAGTAAGGAAAAAATGTTGCCCGTTCATTTATCCGGCGGAGAGCAGCAACGATTAGGTATCGCGCGCGCGGTGGTGCATAAACCTGCTTTATTATTAGCCGATGAGCCAACAGGGAATCTTGATCCTAAACTTGCAGCGGAAATAATGTCTCTTTTTGAACAATTTAACCATGTTGGCGTAAGTATATTAATTGCCACCCATGATTTGGCCTTGATAGCACGTATGAAACATCGTATTGTGATGTTAAAAGGGGGGCGGATGTGTTAAAAAAAGCGCGATCGTTTTTTGCATATCATCTACAAGCGGCAACTTATAGTTTGAATTTATTATGCCGCAAGCCGGTAGCAACATTAATGACCGTAATCGTTATTGCGATTACGTTGGCCTTACCTACTCTTTTTTGGGTATTTACCTATAACATGAGTCAATTAACTACAGGATGGCAGCAAGGGGGGCAAATATCTCTCTATTTAAAGCCTGGATTAACAGAGGTTGAACAAAAAGTTTTCTTACAGAAAGTACGGGATACTGACGGCGTTGGTCAAGTTTCCTTGAAATCGTCGGCAGACGGTTTAGCTGAGTTAACGCAACAGGAGGGAATGCATGATATCATGAATTATTTGCCTGAAAATCCCTTACCTGCCGTTATTGAGGTCGCTCCTGCGGTGACTGTTGATTCCCCAGCAAAACTAGATTTGCTCACGAGGCATTTAGAAGCCTTACCTCAGGTAACCGAGGCTAAATTGGATATGGAGTGGATAAGTCGATTGCATCTTATTCTAGGTTTCGCTGCCAATTTGGCAAAAGCACTAATGTCTTTGTTAGCTTTAGCCGTGATATTAATTATTGGCAACACCTTACGCTTGGCCATTCATAACAGGCATGAGGAGATTCAGATATTAAAATTAATTGGGGCAACAGATCCTTTCATATTGAGGCCATTTCTCTATACAGGTGTTTGGTATGGAATGGCTGGCGCAATTCTTGCTGTATTTTTGGTTAATATTTTTATTTTAAGTTTAGGTACCGCCGTTAATCAATTGGCCGTTGCTTATCAAATGCATTATCCACTATCCGTATTATCAATAAGACATATCTTGCTACTGGTATTATTTGCGATTATACTTGGGTGGCTAGGAGCCAGATTGTCCGTAAAAAGACAGCTTGCTTCAATTGAGCCCTATAATTGATGTATAATTAATTTTAGTGGTACATTATCTCAAAATGGCACTGGGTTATGAAATAATTGTAGGTTGGGCCAATGGGCGCAAGCTACAATAGCCGAACCCTGAGTGTAGGTTCTATTTATAAGTTAGATGTAGTTGTTTATCTTAATTATCTTTTGCTATGCTTAGGAGTGAATAGAGAGATAAGTAATTACAAGCAGGTATTAATTTATTCTTTTTTTTGTTGATGACTGGAGGAAGAAGTATGAATCAACAGTTGCAGCTTACCGCAATGAATCTACCGGTTGGTAGTCTTGATTCTTATATTCATCGCGTAAATCAAATCCCTTTGCTCACATTAGAAGAAGAAATTGCTTATGCCGAGCGCTTTCATTCTGAAGGTGATCTTGAAGCAGCAAGACATTTAGTTCTTGCTCATTTACGTTATGTTGTTCGTGTGGCACGAGGCTATTTAGGCTATGGTCTGCCTTTAAATGACTTGATTCAGGAAGGCAATGTCGGCTTAATGAAGGCTGTAAAACGCTTCGACCCTAAAATGGGGGTTCGTCTTGTTTCTTTTGCTGTCCATTGGATTAAAGCAGAAATACATGAGTTTGTTTTGCGCAACTGGCGCATTGTTAAAATTGCTACAACTAAAGCGCAACGTAAATTATTTTTTAATTTACGGCAAATGAAGAGTCGCTTAGGCTGGCTGAGTAATGAAGAAGTCTCCGCTGTTGCTCTCGATTTGGGTGTAAGTCGTGAAGACGTATTGCTCATGGAGCAGCGTTTAAATGCTTTAGACTCTCCTTATGATGCTCCAGATATTGATGATCATGACGATGCTTTTAAGGCTCCAGAACGTTATTTATTCAATAGTAATGATGATCCTGCCTTGCTATTAGAGCAAGAAGATAGTGGGGATCAAGGACGTGAGAAGTTGTTTTTCGCTATGGAGCAACTTGACGAGCGTAGCCAAGATATTTTACAGCAACGATGGTTAGCTGACGATAAGTTAACCTTACATGATTTAGCAGAAAAATATGGTATTTCCGCTGAAAGGGTAAGGCAACTAGAGAAAAATGCCATGAAGAAAATACGTCAGTATATGGAAAATTAATTCTCTAAAAAGTCACATACTAGTTTTTCTACTCGCTCATCCATTAAAACGCTAACGTGGTCTGCCTCTGGCAATAAAGAGAGGTAGGCGTTTTTGTATTGTTTGCAAAAAACGACGGACTCTTTAGGATCTACGGTGCTGTCTTGTTCACCATGAATGCATAGGAAATGAGTCTCGGGTATTTGTGTAGTAAAATGTCGTAAACGAATCAAATTAAGATCAATTTCTGCTTGCTGGCGGATTAATTGACGTAATTGTAGATATCCATGGCCGCTAAGCTTAAATTTCCTCGCGATACTATTTACGGGGCTACGCATGTGGGTAGGAGAGGCAATCATTACGGCGCGTTCAGGCCTATTGTTTAATTGCCATTCAGTACATTGACCCGCTAAGTTTAGCATATTTAATAACATGGAGCCGCCAAACGAATGTCCTATTACTCCATAAAAGGGGCCATGTTGATTCACTATTTCTCTTAAAATGGTCACTGCATCAGGCCAGGGCAATTGTAATCCTTTAGACTCGCCATGTGCTGGAAAATCAATTGCATATACATCATAGCCTTGTTGATGCAACGCTTTAATTAATTTAACCATGTAGGCTGCGCGAGATATCCAGCCGTGAGCAATAAGAATTTTTTTTGCATTAGGATTGGTAGTGGGTTTAAAGCGATGCAATACATGGTGACGTGGGTATTCTTGATGAATCACTTCACTCCGTTTGCCCTCAATAAATTCACAAGCCATCTTCGCAAAATGTCTATATTTTTTTTCCAGTGGTAAATGAATAGGAGTAATAAAAAATTGATAGCACAATTGAGCGTGTAAAAAATCTCGCAGATAAGTGATTGAATCAGTCATCATGATGATATTCCTTACATTGGCATTTTTGAGACTCTACCTCAGTGGAGAACGGTTTCGCTGCGTTGGTGTTTGCATCCTTGTCTACTGATGCGCACACTCTAGTTCTATGTCCTATGTTTCCTCTCACTACAGGGAGATTCAAAAAGTCTAGTTTTCTTTTAGTTTAGACCAAAATTTTAATGTTTCCCTATAATCAACCTATAATTTAATTCAACAATGTTTTGTAGTAGATTCATAAACCTAATTCGGGTTAAATTAGCAATATTTAATCTTAACTAATAGTTCATTATAGGAATTTTTTTTATGCATACTTCGAATTATATTTATCACGATGGCAACCATGAACTACATGGATTTATAGCCTATGATGACGAACACAAGCATCCTCGACCTGCTGTGATTGTGGCTCATGATTGGAGTGGGCGGAATGAGTTTGCGTGTCAAAAAGCAACATTACTTGCAAAAATGGGGTATGTTGGCTTTGCCTTAGATATGTACGGACATGGCCGTGTTGGCTCTACTATCGAAGAAAAGGAAGAACTAATGGCGCCCTTAGCGGATAATCGTGAGATGTTACGCGATAGAATAAATGCCGCATTCAATGCCCTTATTACTAGGCCTGAAGTAGATAAAAATTGCGTTGCCGTAATTGGCTTTTGCTTTGGCGGTTTGTGTGCATTGGATTTAGCTCGCTCAGGAGCCGATATTAAAGGCGCAGTGAGTTTTCATGGCCTGTTAGGAAAACCAGATAACCTCGAAGCCAAAAAAATTAAGGCTAAAGTTTTAGCATTGCACGGATATGATGACCCTATGGTTAGCCCTGATGCAGTTAATGCCTTTTGCCAAGAAATGACAGAGGCAGATGTGGATTGGCAAGTACATATGTATGGACACGTTCAACATGGTTTTACCAATCCTCAAGCCCATGATACTAATTTGGGAATTATTTACAATCAAATGGCGGAGCAACGTTCGTGGCAGGCGATGACTAATTTCTTACATGAAATTTTTAAAATTTGAAAAAACATGTTGAGCATTAGACCTCTCCGGCAACTCGTCCCCTCAGTGGCGTTTCCGAAGAGGTTCATTGGTTCTTAACTCAACGTGAATAGTTGGTATAAGGGATTAAATGTTTAAGAAAATTCTGGTAGCAAATCGTGGTGAAATTGCTGTGCGTATAGTCCGTGCTTGCAAGGAAATGGGTATTATCCCTGTCGCCATATACAGTAAAGCAGATCAGTTCTCCCTTCACGTGAAAAGGGCATCTTATGCGCATTGTTTGAGTAAGAAGCCTCTTGATGCCTATCTTAATGGACAAAGAATAATAGAGTGTGCCAAGGCCAATGGATGCGAAGCCATCCATCCTGGTTATGGTTTTCTATCAGAAAATGTTGAATTTGCAGCAGCTTGTGAAAAGGCTGGCATAGTCTTTATTGGTCCATCATCTGCAGTTATTGCTACTATGGGGTCAAAAATTGCAGCAAGAGAGGCGATACGCAAAATAGGTATTCCAAGTATTCCTGGTAGTGAGGGAAATTTAGATACAGTCGAAGATGCCGTATCATGCGCTAAAGCGCTAGGATATCCCGTAATGCTTAAGGCCACTTTCGGGGGGGGCGGCAGGGGAATCCGGTTATGCCATGACGTCAGTCAAGTGAGGCAACAATTTGCTCGTGTTCAATCCGAGGCTGAGAAATCATTTGGCAATGCTCATATTTATATGGAGCGCTATATTGCTAATCCCCGTCATATAGAAGTTCAAATTTTAGGAGATCATTTTGGTAAAGTTCTTCATCTTTTTGAGCGAGACTGTTCAATACAACGTCGGCATCAAAAATTAGTCGAAATTGCACCGGCACCTTGCCTGGATAATGAGATCAGAGCTCAACTTTATCAATATGCGATAAGGGCTGCTCAAGGAGTAGGATATACCAATGCGGGCACAATTGAATTCATTCTAGATGAGCAGAACAATCCCTATTTTCTAGAAATGAACACTAGATTACAGGTTGAGCACCCTGTAACAGAGCAAATCACTGGGATTGATATAGTGCAACAGCAAATACTGATTGCTGCAGGGGAACCATTGGCTATGACCCAGGAGCAAATTACTCGTAATGGATATGCCATAGAATTCCGTATCAATGCAGAAGATCCGCAAAATGATTTTTTACCCAGTTTCGGACGCATTACTCGCTACTATGCTCCTGGTGGGCCAGGGGTTAGAACTGATAGCGCTATTTATACCGGCTACGATATTCCACCGGACTATGATTCTCTTTGTGCAAAATTAACTGCGTGGGCCTTGGATTGGGAATCTGTATTGCGCCGTGCGCGACGTGCTTTAGATGAAATGCGTATGTTTGGAGTTAAAACAACTATTCCTTATTATCTCGAGATGATTCAATCTGAAGAGTTTCAACGCGGTATATTTACTACCAGTTTAATTGATACTCACCCAGAATGGTTAAAATATTCTAATAAATCACTACCCCAACATAAGGCGGCGGTTATTGCTGCAGCAATTACTATGTATCACCAAAAATAAAATAATTATAGGAACTAGGCAAAAAAGTTGAATAGAACCCCGCCAAGTATTAATATGTCAGACATACTGTTGCTTGAAGGTGACGAATCATTACATCCAATAAAATTATTGGATGTAATGGCGTTCGTCTTTTTTCTTCTTGTATAAATCTCCTACTAGTGTCTCTAAGTACGCTATAATTAGGTATGCGCGTTTGTCTATTTCTTTAAAAATGTGCATCGCACCATTTTATTATAGAAAAATAGAGGTTTGGTAGGAGTAACTAATATGGGTGCTTTAACCGGTAAAAATTCTATGCAACTTCATCATTTTTTTGAAGAATCAGTCAAAAATTATCCAAACAATATAGCATTAATCTGTGAGAATGCCTTTATTTCATATCAAGAATTAGAGAACCGTTCTAATCAATTAGCGCACTATTTGTATTCGCAAAATATTAGTAAAGGAGGTATCGTTGGTATACTCTTGGAGCGCTCCATCGATTGTTATATTGCTATTTTAGCGGCATTAAAAATTGGTGCTGCCTATGTTCCAATAGACTCGGATTATCCTGATGAACGTATTAATTACATTTTTACTGATTTAGCATTTGATGCTGTATTGACATCCTCCTATCAATATAAACAAAAAAATCTTAATTGGCCAAGTACTTTTATTCTTGATGAACTCAGTACAATCGTTTCATCTCAATCCACAGATAAATTGCCGAGCGTTCAGCAGGCCAATGATATCGATAATTTGTGTTACATCATTTACACATCAGGTTCTACCGGTAAACCTAAAGGTGTAGAAGTAACTCATAAAAATATATGTCATTATGTTCGTGTCGCCAGTGATCTTTATGAAATGTCTGAAAGAGATAGAGTCTATCAGGGATTTTCATTGGCATTTGATGCTTCTTTAGAAGAAGTATGGATGGCTTTTGCTAATGGTGCTGCTCTTATTGCCTGTACTGAGAAAGAAGTGCGCTCCGGTCTTGGTTTGATTTCATTCTTAAAACATCATCAAGTCAGTGTTTTTTCTACAGTACCAACTTTACTGTCTTCATTAGAGGGGCAACTCCCCAATTTACGATTATTAATTTTAGGCGGTGAAACCTGTTCTGCCAATTTAGTTAAACGTTGGAGTAGGCCAGGTCTGAAGATCATGAATACGTATGGTCCTACCGAGGCGACTGTAATTGCTACATCTGCAGAATGTCATCCGGATAAAGAAGTGACTATAGGTAAGCCACTACCCGGCTATGAAGTATTTATAGTCGATGAATGTCTCAATGAAGTTACAGTTGGTAACGAAGGGGAGCTGTGTATTGCGGGGCCTGCAGTAGCTCGAGGATATGTGAATCGACCAGAAAGTACTCAGGAAAAGTTTGTTTTAAATCCTAAAGATAAAAACCAGCGTTGGTATAAAACAGGGGATCTTGCCTCAAAAGACATTCATGGTAATCTTCATTTTGCTGGTCGAGTCGATGATCAAGTGAAGTTGCGTGGGTTTCGTATCGAGCTCAATGAAATTGAAGCTGTAATAATGGGGTTTTCCGGTGTTACGCAAGCAGCAGTTTCTTTACAAACATTGGATCAACCTGCTTTGGCTGCTTATCTCACTTTAGACAAAGCTAAGCATTTTGATTTAGATCAATTTAAAGCTTATTTGCGCAATACCTTGCCTAATTATATGGTTCCCTGCTTTATTGAAATATTGGACGCATTTCCTTTATTAGCGAGCGGTAAAATAAATAGAAAAGAACTTCCGAAACCAACAGCAATTAAAACTAACAAACCCTATCAAGCACCTACGACAGAATTAGAAAAGGACATTTCAGAGGTTTGGGAAAAGATTTTGGAATGTTCCTCGGCTTCCATTGATGCGGATTTCTTTTATGATCTAGGTGGACATTCATTGCTTGCTGCTAAGGTTGTTTCTAATTTACGTCAGCTCCCTAAACTGAAGAATATATCCATTTTGGATTTATATAAAAATCCTACTATTAGCCAACTTGCAAAGAAATTCTCTAATTCTAATGCAAGTTTGGGTAACGAAGAGAGCATTCCCAGAGAAAAATATAGAGCACCGCAGTGGAAATATTATTTATGTGGTTTTGCTCAATTATTTGGCATTTTGTTTCAGTATGCTTTAAGCACGTGGCAATTGCTGGCTGTTGCATTACTTTATGCATTGAATTCAGCTGAGTTTTCACTTATCTCTCGGGAGACGCAGATAGGACTTTTTGCGCTGTTTTTGTTTCTTCCTATCATTTCTGTGATAATCCCCGTGAGCTTGAAATGGTTATTGCTGGGAAGAGTTAAGCCGGGACAATATCCACTTTGGGGGTGGTTTTATTTTCGCTGGTGGTTGGTTCATCAACTGTTAAGAACTTTATATTTAAATAAATATTTGCCTGGGACTCCATTAAACAGAATATATTATCGTTTATTAGGGGCTAAAGTTGGCAAGAATTGTCATATAGGCACCACGCTAATTGGTGTTCCTGATTTATTAACCATAGGTGATAATTGCTCCATAGGTATTGATGTAAAATTAAACGGTTACAAGGTAGAGGACGGCTGGCTTAAAATAGGCGGTATTAATTTAGGGGTTAATTCGTACATAGGTTCTCGTTCCGTTATCGATATCAATACCCAGGTAGAGGACAATGTGGTACTGGAAGAAATGTCTATGCTACCTGCTAATGTCTTAATTCCTAAGGGAGCTTATTATGCTGGTTCTCCTGCTGTTCCAAGCGTTCTTCCTCCCGATCACATAACTAGACAAAAGGTAGAAGTAGAAGAGTCTTCTACGCTGGAAAATACCTGTTTTGGTATTTTGCATTATCTGGGCATACAATTTTTGATGATTATGTACACTTTATGCTTTTTACCCAGTGTATCTCTTGTTACCTACTATTATGAACAAGGTAATTATTTAACGACGCTATTATTTGCTATTCCTGCAGGTACTATTTTATTTCTAGGGTTGCATTATCTTTCTATCATTATATGTAAAAAAATAATTTTGGATAAGATAAAACCAGGTCGATATCCCATTAGGAGTCTTTATTATTTTCGCTATTGGCTTGTTGCAAGAATGCTAGATGAGGGTGAAGTATTTATCCTGTCAGATTCTCTTTATATGCCAATGTTTATGCGTTTACTTGGAGCAAAACTGGGTAAACGTGTGGAAATGGGAGAAACACCTCATATTATTCCCGATTTAGTGACTATTAAAGATGGAGGTTTTTCCGCCAGTGCTGTTGCTATGGCGTGGCCCAAGGTTTACAACGATTCAATTACTTATGCCCCTGTAATTGTGGGGGAAAAAGGCTTTCTTGGTAACTTTAGTGTACTGCCTGGAGATAAAAAAATTGGCGATGGTGGATTGTTGGGAACCCTTTCAATTGCTCCAGAGGGTAATCAATCTGCTGAGGTTAATACTGCATGGCTTGGCTCTCCAGCCGTATTTTTACCGAAACGTGAATTATTCGTAGGATATTCTGATAAAGAAACATATAACCCATCAAAGAAAATTTATTGTACTCGGTTAGCAATAGAGTTTTTTAGGATTATTCTTCCTACTATGTTTTCTCTGGTTATCCTATTTAATTTAATTGTTGTAATGAATTTTATGTTGGCTCACAGCTCCTGGTTCGTGACCGCGTTGACCTTACCAGTTGCTGAGTTGTTTAGTGTTCTTGGACTTATAGGACTGCTGGTAGGTTTAAAATGGATGCTTTTAGGACGATTGAAGCCTTTGACCAAGCCTATTTGGGACATCTTTATATGGAAAAATGATATAGTTGAATATTCATTCAATTATTTTATGTGCTCTTACTTTGTTGAGTTAGCCTTGGGAACTCCTTATGCGTTTTTAGTCCCTCGCTGTTTGGGGAGTAAAGTTGGAAAACGTGCTTATACTGACACTGTTTCATTTTCAGAGTTCGATTTGATTAGCATTGGAGATGATGTCTGTCTGAATTCTGATGTGACGATACAAACACATTTATATGAGGACCGAATATTTAAAGTATCTAATGTTGTTATTAGCTCTGGATGTAACGTTGGAGTCGCATCAATAGTTCTTTATAACACCTTGATGGAGGAAAACGCCACTTTAGGTAGTCTTTCTCTGTTGATGAAAGGTGAACGTCTTCCTGCTAATACTGAGTGGGCTGGAATTCCAGCACAATCTACTTTAGTTACAGGAAACTTGCATCCAGTACATCAGGCAGATACAGAGGTTGTGGGAGCTACAGGCCAAGTTATTCCCGAGCTACTATAGGTATCTATCAGTTCTTTGTGATGCCTTTATAGATGGAAAATGGCCTCTTGGAATGCCAGGAGATCTACAATCGTAGGTTATTGTTATTGAAATGCATCGGTTTATTTTTTCTTATAAGGAGAATTAGGAAGAAATAAATGCCCGAAGCACCTTGTTCCTCGTTATCGAGCTGGATTTAATTTTTAAGGTATTACCGTCAAGTCTAAATCGGCTTCTATATGTTCTATTATAATTTTTATTCTTTGCTCTACAGGAATTGCCGGAAGTTCAATCAGTTGGTAGCCGAGAGTAGCGTAAGCTTCAAAAATAAGCTCACCTATTCTTTTTGCACTGAGTTGGTCTTCAACTCGAACGGCATCATAGACTATGGGTAATTGATGGCAATAAAAGATTTTTTTATATTGAGCATGCTGGAACGCATTCATTATCTGCGTTGTATTTAAATGATAATAATGAAAGTATCCTAAGCTGTCAGTTGCTCCTCTATCGAAAAAGATGAGCTGATTTCTTTGAAGACGTCTTTCTCGTTTTAAAACATTTGCCAAAATTCCCCTTTGTAGCTGATGATTATAGTGATGTAGATCGTCCAATGTATAATTATTGGCAAGTAATTTCTCAATATACTCTCTCGCCACCTCGGGGGCTATGGTATAACCCGCTGCAGCTAAGTGGTTAATTAATGTGGTTTTTCCGGACGAGGGAGCACCAGTAATTACATACCAATTTGTTTGCATATATTCATCCTGAATAAAATGTTTCGTTGAGCAATTTATCTTAGCGTAAGGTGCTATCATTCCATTCTGTACGTATGGAGAAAAAAAGTAAAATCACAACAGCATATAATTAATATTATAGGAGTAAAAATAGTAATATTTGGTCGGTTATCAACCTAAAATGTGAGTTTCCCGTAGGTCGGGCAACCGTATAGCCGACACTTGAAATTGATGAGAACAAGGAATATGGCTGTGACTAGATCTGGCATCTGCGGGTGATTCGAGATGGGAATTACAATAAGGATATTTTGTCGGGCTATTTGTAGCCCGACCTGGATTGACTCATGAATTACTGGTTGATTTATAGCAGCGAATAATTATCAATTAAACGAATATCACCTATTACAACAGCAGCAAATCGTCTATTTTGATATTCTTCAACATACTCAACCTTGATTCCTAAGGTAGTTAGTTCTTCAACGATTAAGTCACAAGGTTTGTCTTGTTGGTGGAATAGAGCCGCAAATTGGTTTGCAAGAACTTTTTGTTCCTGATTTAATCGGGTGTTGCGGGAACTATAGGCTAATCCACTTGCTTCTCTTATGGTTGGACAGGATTTTATTTCTATATCCATAAAGAAAGCGTTAGCCATTCCTTGAATTAACCAATATTGTTGGTAATCTTTTTCCCCAAAATAGGCTCTATGTGGGCGAGTTAGCTGAAGTAATTTCATGACCACAGTCAATACCCCATTAAAATGTCCCGGACGGTGTTTACCCTCCATCAATTGACAGAGTTTGTTTTCTTGAATCTGATAAGTATAACCATCTGCATAGATATCTTGATCTGTGGGCAATAGACAAAAATCTACTCCAGAGCGAGTCATTAGCTCTATATCTGCTTCTAACGTGCGTGGATAGTGAGTGAAATCGTCTAATTTATTAAATTGAGTTGGATTGATGAATAAACTGGAAACAGTGTATTTATTTTCTTTTTGACTTGTTGAAAATAAAGAAGCGTGACCTGCGTGTAGGTTACCCATAGTGGGCACAAAGCCTAGGGTAGCGTCATTGGATAGGCTTTTACGTAAGCCTATCCAATCGTTAAGGTTAGAAATAATTTGCATCAGTATCTCTTCTTAAAAAGCATATTCTTCTGTAGGAAAATTAACCTGTTGTACCTGTTGTACATAGGTATTTAACGCATCAACAAAGATGTCTTTTCCCTGGGCATATTTTTTTACAAATTTAGGGTTAAATGATGTTTGTAAACCCAGCATATCGTGCCAAACAAGGACTTGGCCATCAGTATCTGAGCCCGCTCCAATGCCAATGGTAGGAATATTTAATATTTGAGTAATGGTTCGAGCAAGCGACTGGGGAACACATTCAATGACGAGGGCAAAACAACCCGCTTGTTGTAAGTCCTTGGCTTGTTGTAATAATGCTTCTGCCTGTTCTTGATTTTTCCCCTGTACTTTATAACCACCTAATTGATGAATAGATTGTGGTGTTAAGCCAATATGTCCCATGACCGGTACCCCTGCCTTAACTAAATAAGCAATGGTCTGACAGGTATCTTCATCAGCTCCTTCTATTTTGATTGCATGAGCCCCAGCTTGTAATAAACTTTTAACTTGCTTCATGGTATGAGTAAGTGAAATTTTATGACTTAAGAAAGGCAGGTCACTAATTAGAAATTGTTTATTTAATCCTCGTGCTACTGCTTGAGTATGAAGAACCATCATGTCTATAGTCGCCATGATGGTAGTTTCATGGCCATGAACAGCCATAGCCACCGAGTCACCTACCAATACGCAATCAATATTGGATTCAGCAACAATGCGGGCGGAAGGATAGTCATAACAGGTAATCATAGAAATTTTGCTATGTTCCTGCTTTTTTCTTTTAAAGTCTTGGATTTTCATACGATTCTCCTTCTTGGGAGAAAACGAAAGGCCATAAAAAGAGTAATCTGTTTTACGGGTACCTGTCTCATGGATCAAGTCCTCCTCTATATTTAAAAGTAAAGTCACCGCCTGTAATAGGTCAGTGCGTCATTAGAATCATATAATTAAATGAGATGAAGGTGAATAGATTATTGCGACAATTTGTCTAATAGACTAGTTGTCTCTGGTGAAAGAGGCAGATAGTTATTCAAACTCTACTACTCTGGTAGAGGTCGTCTCATTTGCGGTTTTATTAGGTGATCTTAGCAATAAAAGCAAAGGAACAGCAGAAATAACTAACCACATCATGAAACGAAAATCTTGCAAATAAGCAAGGATAGTTGCCTGACGCGTTACCTCGGCATTAAGAGAAACAATCCCGGCAGCAGAGTTGATGTTTATTGCTCCTGATTGGGCTGCTTGCTGTAGACTTAGATTAAATGGGGTAATAAAAGCAGAAAATGCTGCATGGTTCGCTTGGAGATTTTGCGACAGTTTTGCCATGACAACAGAAATGCCAATGCTACTTCCTATATTTCTCAGCAAACTGAATAAAGGGGTACCATCATTGCGATATTGTGCTGGTAGGGTAGCAAAGGTTAATGTTGATAACGGAACAAAAATAAACCCCAGACCCAAACCTTGAATGATTCCTGTATAGATTATGTCAAAACTACTGATGTCAGTGTCGAACAAGGTCATTAACCATAAGGAATAACTAGTAAGCACCATCCCCAAAAAGATTTGGTAACGAGCATCTATTTTACTTGATATTTTTCCCACCACCATCATGGCAACCATAGTGCCTATACCTCTTGGAGCCAATACTAAACCGATATCGATTACTGGATAACCCATTAAACCTTGTAAAAAAGGAGGCAATAAGGCCATAGTCGCTAAAAGAATAATGCCAATGATGAAAATAAAAATAAGGCCAATGCTAAAATTCCGATCTTTGAACATACCCGGATCAAGAAATGGTTGTTTTGCAGTGAGTATGTGGCAAATGAATAAATAAATACATAAGAGTGATAGGGCACCTTCTATGATAATTTCATTGCTATTAAACCAATCTAGCGACTCCCCCCTATCCAGAAATAATTGTAATGAACCTATGGCAATGCTTAAAAAAATAAAGCCCAATAAATCAAAATGTCTCTCATGCTCCAGGGCGTTTTCTTCTAGAAAAGTCGCCAATCCCAGCCAGGCTAATAAACCTAACGGTAGATTGATGTAGAACACCCAGCGCCAGCTATAATACTCAGTTAGCCATCCTCCTAAAGAGGGACCTAAAATTGGACCTACCATGACGCCTATTCCCCAAATTGCCATGGCGGAGCCGTGTTGTTGCGGAGGATAGGTATCGAGTAGGACCGATTGCGATAGCGGGACGAGGCTGGCTCCAAAAATACCCTGCAGTAATCGAAAGAACACTATTTGTGGCAAGCTTTGCGCGGCACCACAAAGCATAGAGGCTATAGTAAATCCTACTACAGACCATATAAACATGCGTTTTCGGCCAAAACGATTACCCAAAAATCCCGTCATGGGCATAAAGATGGCTGCTGCAACTATGTAAGAAGTTAATACCCAGGAAATTTGTTCTTGGGTTGCTCCCATTCCTCCTTGCATGTAGGGCAATGCTACATTGGCAATAGTTGTATCTAGTGCCTGCATAATGGTGGCCAGCATCACTGAGAGTGTGATAAAAAGTCTTCGTGTCGGATTAATTGTTGTATGGCTTTCTTGCATTTTGGATGTCACGCTCTTCTTAAGATGTTTTCTGTGCAGCATCATTTCCTGATTTAGTATCAATTTTCACCCAAGAACTTAATCCTGAACGCAGCAAGGGATTATCCGGAGCCGGCAGCAATTTAATTTTAACTGCTATGCGCTGAGCGACTTTAACCCAATTTCCTGTAGCATTTTGAGCTGGTATGATGGAAAATTCTGAGCCCGTTGCTGGACTGATACTCTCGACTATTCCATTCCATTTTTTTCCTGGATACACATCAATAGTTGTTGTGACATTTTGCCCTATACGAATATTAGTAAGATCTTTTTCCGGAAAATTAGCTTCAATCCAAGGACGTTGATTGGCTACAAGCGTCATGGTAATGGTGCCAGTAGTAATATATTGGCCTAATTTGGGGGGAGCACTGATAGAACCAGGCATCGAGGCTCTGATTTCAGTATGAGCTAGGTCTAACTTTGCTTGGTCCAATTCTGCTTTTGCAGCTAAATAACTAGGATGTTTTTCAACAGGCTCTTCCACGCCTCCCGCAAGAGAGTCTGCTAAACGTTGTAAATCATGTCCTGTCGTCACTAGTTGTTGCGCGGCAATTTCGGCCCCTTCTTTGGCATCATCAAGGCTAGACATAGAGGTAAAATGTTTGGCTGCCAGATCAGTCTGCCGTTTTTTATTCCGCAGGGAAAAAGCATATTTTGTTTGAGCCAGAGCAATTTCTGCTTGTTTTTCACGGTAGCTAGATTTTAGAGCTAAGATGTTTATTTTTGCTTGTGCTAATTGTGATTCAGCTTTAGCTAATGCCACTTGAAAAGGCTGAGGATCAATGCGATACAATAGTTGATTCTCTGTAACTGCCTGATTTTCTTTAACCAAGACTTCCTTAATTACACCAGAAACCTGGGAACTAATGGGAACCTTGTCTGCTTTTACATAAGCATCTTCTGTTTCAACATAACGACCGCTCATCAGATAAACACTCGCTACAAGTAGGCTAAGAATTGCAGGTATCCCTACAAGAAGAATAAAACGCTTATTTTTCGTTTTTTGCTGAGATGATATTTCTTTATGTTCGTTTGCTTCATTCATTTATTGACCTTTATATCAACAGACAATCTAGGGTATTATGCGGGTAGTTTATAATAACAGGTTTCTTATGAGATTCATTGAAAAATTAGCTACTCCTGGCGAGCATCCTCTGCTATTGCAAGGCTTGGCTGGCCAATTAGAGGCGGTGTTAACAGTTCCTGAACAGATAAAGGATAACGCGGTTGCTTTTCTTGGACATCCTCATTCGTTGCAGGGTGGTTCCATGAGCAACAAAGTGGTGACTACTTTAGCTCGAGTTTTTAAAGAATTAGGCATTCCTTCATTGCGCTTTAATTTTCGTGGCGTGGGGCAATCGGAGGGAGCTTATGATAATGGAATTGGGGAAAGTGATGATATGATTGCTTTGGTGAAGGCATGGCAACGGGAACAACCTGAAACCAAGTTAATATTTGCGGGCTTTTCTTTTGGTTCTTATGTTGCTTATCGCACTGCGGCTCAATTCGCTTCAATGTTGCTAATTACCATCGCACCGCCAGTGCATCATTATGATTATACCGAATATAATCCTCAACCAGATCCATGGTTAATTATTCAAGGGGACGCTGATGAGGTAGTACCCTATTCTTTGGTAATGAACTTTGCTCAACTGGCCTCACCTGCAATACCCGTCATTGAGTTTGCTGATACGGGGCATTTTTTCCATGGAAAATTGATAGAGCTTAAAACCAAGCTCATTGAGTACGTTCGCCCTCAGGTTCTTGCACTATGAGTTTGGTCAACCAATATGAAGCTGCCATTTCGCGAGGTGAAATTGATAACGATCCCTTGCAAAGAGAACTTTTAGTGCATATGCAACGATTGAATGATGAGCTCAGTCAATCGGAGTCTTCTTGGTGGCGTTGGTGGAAGAATAGTTCAATTAAAGGTCTTTATGTATATGGTCCGGTGGGGGTTGGGAAAACTTATTTAGTTGATTTATTTTTTGAGCATGTGGCCGCGCAGAAAAAAGCACGATTTCACTTTCATCATTTTATGCAACAGGTTGATGCTCAATTAAGGCGATTACAAGGGAAAAAGGATCCTTTACAGCAAGTTGCGAAAGAGATTGCAAAATCTATTCGCTTGTTATGTTTTGATGAGTTCTTAGTCCATGATGTTGCTTATGCTATGATTTTGGCTGAATTGTTGCAGGCCCTGAATGCTCAAGGCGTCATTTTAGTTATTTCCTCAAATACAAAGCCAGATGAGCTGTATTTAAATGGAGTGCAACGAGCACGATTCATGCCTGCGATTGAGCTGATTAAAAAGAATTGTGATGTATTTTTTTTGAATGAAAAGAGAGATTATCGTTTAGGACGAGAGCCACTATTAGAGGCTTATTTATATCCTTTAAATGAATTGACTGAAAAAAAAATGCAAGAGCAGTTTCTTGTATTAGCCAAGGACGTTCAAAAAAATGGATGCATCACCGTGCAAAATCGAGCTATTCCTTACTTGCAATGTGATGAAAAATCTATTTGGTTTGTTTTTGATGTTTTATGTAATTTGCCGCGAAGTCAATTAGATTACTTAGAAATAGCTGATAAGTTTGATAATATATTCATTAGCGGTATTCCTCGGTTGACAGAGAATCACACCGCACAAACGATAATGTTCATTCATTTCATTGATGTCATGTACGATCGGGGAATTAATGTCATTATCTCTGCGGATGTTCCTGCGCAAGAGCTGTATGTTAAAGGAGAAATGCAAGAAACATTTAAACGTACTTTGAGTCGTTTGAATGAGATGCAATCGGTTGATTATCTTAGACGTCATCCACGACGCATAGTAAAGAATATGCTGTAAGCCTCTGTTCTCAAATCACATCCTGAGGTATCTGGTAGGTAGGTGCTAAGCGCGGCCCAAAAGAAGATTAATGTCGTTGCAAGCCGACAGATCAGCCGCAAGCGAATAGGGCACCACGATTAAATTAAGACACTATTGGATCCCGAGCAAGTTGCGGGACGTAGAGAAAAAGTAAAATTCCTTTGTTGGTGGTGGTTAGGTGATAGAGAGGGATAGAACGACAAGGATGCGGAGGGACTAAAAAGATAGACGGGCAAATAAGTAGGAAATGTTTATTTTTTTACATAATTGAGAATGATTCTCGATATCATTTGTGTTAAAATTAATTTATCTAGAATAGAGTGTTGTTCCATCATGCAAATTAGTGATTTAGTACAAGGAGATAGAGTGCGATTGGTTGATTTTGGCTCAACAGAATCGCAGTATAGACGTAGATTGTTATCTCTTGGCGTTACTCGTGGTGTAGAGTTTTCCGTTGTTAGAATGGCACCATTAGGTTGTCCTGTGCAAATTGAGGTCAGGGGGACTTCCTTAACATTACGTAAAGAAGAGGCGAGCCAATTGATATTGGAGCGCTTATGACTCACATAGTATTAATTGGAAACCCTAATTGCGGTAAAACCACTCTATTTAATGCACTCACTGGTGACAATCAACGGGTAGGAAATTGGCCAGGAGTAACGGTTGAAAAGAAAACTGGACAATTACAGCTTGGTGAGC
Organism: Legionella fallonii LLAP-10; assembly: GCF_000953135.1. NCBI lineage: Bacteria > Pseudomonadati > Pseudomonadota > Gammaproteobacteria > Legionellales > Legionellaceae > Legionella > Legionella fallonii. The sequence goes on from NZ_LN614827.1 coordinate 479,838, forward strand.
AACTCATAGAAATAACTGATTTACCAGGAGTCTATTCTCTAGTCGCTAATGCCGAGGGTTTGAGTCAGGATGAACAAATCGCAGCTCAGTCCATCGTCACTATAAAATCTGATTGTATTATCAATGTGATAGATGCGTGTCATTTAGAGCGACACTTGTACTTAACCAGTCAACTTTTTGAACTAGGTAAGCCTGTTATTGTTGCTCTCAATATGATGGACATTGCTGAGCAGAGGGGGATTTCTATTAATGTTCAGGCATTGGCAAAACAATTGGGTTGTCCTGTTGTTCCAATACAGGCACATAAAAACATTGGTATTACTACGTTACAAAAAGCATTAGTACAACTGCCTCCAACCGTTTCCCCTATAAAGCTATCCTTGACGCAGCCTATTCAAGAAGAATTAAATAAGTTAGAAGCACAATTAATTAATAAAGGACATACCCCATCCCTTGCTTATTACTATTCGCGCCGACTAGCCGAGGGCGATTGTCTTGTAACTGATGGGAATATGAAAATTGATTTAGCTCAAATTTCTACAGCGGATCTAGGGCTTGATGTGATCTTGGCTGATGTTCGTTATCAGAAAATTCATGAAATTGCTTCTTTTGTACAACAAAAGCATAGCGATGCTAGTGAACATTTTACGGCAAAATTAGATAGGATAGTGTTGCACCGTTTTTGGGCTTTGCCTATTTTTTTCGCAATGATGTATTTGATGTTTTTATTTGCTATTAACATAGGCGGTGCATTTCAAGACTTCTTTGATATCAGTACAGATACTATTTTTGTGAAAGGGAGTTCCTGGTTGTTGCAACAATGGCATGCTCCTCATTGGTTGATTGCCATCATTGCTAATGGTATTGGAAAAGGTATTAATACTACCTTGACGTTTATTCCGGTGATTGCCTCGATGTTTTTCTTTTTATCTTTATTAGAAACATCAGGATATATGGCACGAGCAGCTTTTGTTGTTGATAAAGCAATGCGAGCCATGGGGTTACCAGGAAAATCATTTGTTCCCATGATTGTTGGTTTTGGATGTAATGTGCCTGCTATTATGGCTGCCCGCACTCTCGACTCAGAGCGTGATCGCTTGTTGACTGTGATGATGAGCCCCTTTATGTCATGTAGTGCTCGTTTGGCTATTTATGCTGTATTTGTCGCTGCCTTTTTTCCTAGTGGTGGTCAAAATGTAGTGTTTTCGTTATATTTTATAGGTATTTTGATGGCTGTTTTAACGGGTTTTATTCTGCGTAAAACTACATTAAAAGGGCATGCATCACCTTTGATTTTAGAGTTACCTGCATATCATAGACCCGCAATAAGACGTTTATTTAAAGAAATGTTTTTCCGATTGAAATTTTTTGTTTTGCGAGCAGGGAAACTAATTATTCCAATCTGTGTTATTTTGGGTGGGCTAAATGCAATTACTTTAGATGGCGGTATTAATTCAGGTGAGGCCAGTACTCAATCGCTATTGTCCATCGTTGGGCAATGGGTAACCCCTTTATTTGCTCCTATGGGCATTCATCAAGATAATTGGCCAGCTACTGTCGGTTTATTAACCGGAATGCTGGCTAAAGAAGTTGTCGTGGGTACGTTAAATTCTCTTTACGCACAGGTAGGGCATGTAGGTGAGGTTGCAGCCGCCCATTTTGATTTTTTGGGGGGTATTTACGATGCCTTATGGTCTATTCCTAATAATTTATCCCAACTCGGTGCTGCATTGTTGAATCCAATAGCTGCGAGTGCTGATGATGGCCAGTTATCTCAGTCAGTTTATGGAGTCATGTTTCAGCGCTTTGATGGCAAAATCGGTGCTTATGCTTATCTGTTGTTTGTGCTTCTTTATATTCCCTGTGTCTCTACTATGGCAGTTATTCGCCAAGAAGCGAATAAACGCTTGATGTGGTTCTCTGTGACGTGGTCTTTTTTTGTTGCCTATTTTGTGGCGGTAATTTTTTATCAGAGTGCAAAATTTTTAGAACATTCACAACATAGTCTAATTTGGATTATTAGCATGTCGTTCGTTTTAATCGGCGTTGTCACGCTATTTTATTATGGTGGACAAATTGTGAGGAGGCAAAGTGCTACTACAAATACGTGATTTCATTCGTCGTGAAGGCGTAGTGAGTACTCAGCAATTAACCCGAGAGTTTCGCTTGGAGTTGTCCGCATTACAGCCTATGTTGGATTTATGGGTACGTAAAGGAATGATACGAAAATGCCAGGAGAAAGCTAATTGTCAAAGCACTTGCTTTAAATGTCGCATTCAACCTCCCGAGTATTATCAATATTTTACTGCATTATGAGTATAATCGCTTAAATGTAACCTTTTCTTTCGTGATGACGGGTAGCTATAGTTCGTCATATTTAAATTCATTACTGTCTTTGCTGTTAATTATTATTCCAAAGAACCACTTTTACAGGTTTTTTACCTTTTCAAACTGTATCTATCGTGCTCATCAATTAAAATTGGGCTAATATAGCAAATATCCCCTTAATATTTGGGTAGAAAAAATGTCAGAGACAACAAATAAAGAAAAACCAGGTATCACAGAAACTACACTTGATTTTCGCAAAGCAATGATTGAAGAGGATCTTAGTAATCCTATTACATTGGTTGAGCGGGTTTATCAAATATGGTGGCATTGGGCCGATTTTCATCTTTATATTTCATCTCCCCATATAGAAAGGATTTCTCCTCCAATAATTATTGAACCAGAGATAATATCCGGAACCAATGAAAAGGAGTTTGTTTATAATATTCTTGATTCAGGGTATAAACTGTCAACTTCAAAAAGCCAGGACATGATGAGTGCTGGAATGTCTATGTGTAAGTTGTACTTCACCATAGAAAAAATGATAGACATCCTTATTTCTCGCCTCAAATCTGGAGGGATTAGTACAGAAACGGAAGTGCAGGTTGCTTTCGGTGGGCATGAACTGCCTCAAAGAAAGGCCTTTGAGTCTATCATTAACTTAAGTTATAACGTAGTTGTTACTAATTTTGAACCTGGTGAGTGGGGCGAACGTTATTTGTCCAATGTGAAACGCATGGCAGACAAATACGGTTATCCTCCAGAGGCTCCACGAGATACTTATAAGGTATCGCACAGCCCTAGTTCTGCTGGGATTAAACGGGGTTAATGTTTCTGGTGGAGAATATAGTCGAATCATCTAATAATGATTAAGTCGTAGATTAATGCACCGATGTATCATGGTGAAGAGGCATTTAACTATGTATGGTTTTGGCCACAAAATCGAGGCTCTCTATGTATAATTTACTCAAATCATGCCCCTGAAAAGAAGGCTGGGGAACATTTTCCCAATGACCTTCTTCATAAGCAATTACAAGAGCGAGTAACTCACCCAACGGACCTGTATAATGTAGCAACGCATTTTTAATTTCATCGGCCAAAGTAATTTGATTAATTAATTCACTCATTGGTCTATCTATTAAACAGTCTAATATAGAGAGTAATCCTGCTATATAAGCACTTTGACTCACAATATCTTTACTGGCTTTTGCTAACTGTTCTGCCATACGAGCCCTGATTAATCCCGATTCTAATATTTCTGGGGGTTTATCGGTAATATTTTTCATCGATAAGAGCATAATCCAGTTCTTTAAATTAATCATACCAAGTCGAACGACGGCTTGCTCAATAGAACCTATTTTCTGCCCACTGGAAAATACGATTGAGTTTGCAATTTTAAGCAACTGAAAGCTCAGCAGAGGATCTGATTGGATGATGAGAGAAATTTCATTAAAATCGCAATCGTCTTTTTGCAGTATTTGAATAAGGTGCAATACATTTAATTTATTGGCGGCTAGATTGGTTGAATCATTGTTTAAAGGCTTAAATAAAAAATCACCACAATAATAATCCATTGTCATTGCTTTACACTTATCAAAACTAATGGGCTTATTGAGGTTATAAGCGATCACTTTACGATTTTTAGCTCTGGAAAACTGAACTACTTTAGTGACATCTGCTCTACTCATTAGTTGTTCCGTTAAAGCGATATATTCAGCAAAATTTAACCAAGCTAATTGTTGAGGCGTGTTGATCAAAAGAGCTATAGAAAATAATGATTCTTGTAATTCAGTTAGAGAATAAATTGATTCTATTTCTTCCGCTGGTAATTTTAAAATTATGGGGTTATTTATTGGAGGCTCAACATTCTCTAAAATATTTTTTAATGAGAAGGGAATAAATAGTGGTAATTCAGTATCTGAATTATGAATTAATTCAAAAAGGCAATGACTTATCTCAACAGTGGGCTGGATGTTTTGATGCGATAAAATTTCAAAGGCTACACAGTTTAATTGTTGATTATATATAGGCCTTTTAACGAGCATATAGATCCCTATTTGTTCATTTTATTTAATCATAGTACTGCTTTTATCAATTGACCAGAAGCGGATGTATTTTCCTTACAGACTGAACTTTGCGTGATAAAGACAGAGTGCTATACTTCGCTAGCATGTATTGAAATTTAGCTGTTCCAAATTGCACTATAGTTGTCTAATTGTTTGTTTTTTAGCAAAATGGTGCATTGCAATGATATTTAGTGTAAGTATCCATCAAAAATAACGACGGAATAATTTTATTCGAATTGTATTGCGGACGGTGCTATATTTAAAACATTTTCTAAATGAGGAAGAATTTAATAGTGGACAAGAAAAGACCAGTTAATCTTGATTTAAGCAGCTTGAAATTTCCTCCTATGGCTATTGCTTCTATATTACATAGGATTTCAGGGATTGCATTATTTTTATTATTGCCCTTGATGTTATTTATTCTGGGTAAATCTCTTCAATCAGAAGACCTGTTTATTCAAACAAAATCGATGCTCACCAGTCCTTATTACAAATTAGGGCTCTGGGCCTTTAGTGCTGCTTTAATTTACCATGTATTAGCAGGAATAAGACACCTTCTAATGGATATGGGGTATGGAGAGCACCTCAGTGCAGGGCGACGTAGTGCTATTTTAGTTATAGTTCTTTCTGTTATTTTGACAATTTTTCTAGGAATCTGGATATGGTAAATAATGTCACCAGCTTAACAGGTAATGGGTTAAAAGATTGGTTAATTCAGAGAGTAACTGCAGTATATTTTGCAGTATACGCTGTTTTTTTATTTGGTTTTTTGTTCTTGCATCCAGGCTTGAATTTTGAACAATGGCATACTTTATTTGCCAACCCCGTATTCCAAATAGCTACAGCGATTGGGCTATTCGCTCTTACACTGCACGCCTGGATAGGTATTTGGACAGTAACTACAGACTATATCAACTGTACTGCTATACGTTTATCAGTACAATTGCTGGTTGTTTTATGGCTCCTTAGTCAATTTATTTGGGGCTTAATGATCGTTTGGGGACAATAAGCATGGCAATTCCACGTAACAAATTTGATGCGGTAATTATTGGTGCTGGTGGTGCTGGAATGCGTGCAGCACTGCAATTGGCTAACTCGGGATTAAAGGTCGCACTCTTATCTAAGGTATTTCCAACTCGTTCTCATACTGTGTCTGCTCAAGGAGGTATTACAACAGCACTAGGTAATGCTCATCCCGATGATTGGCGTTGGCATATGTATGATACGGTGAAAGGAGCTGATTACATTGGTGATCAGGATTGTATTGAGTATCTGTGTAAAACAGGACCTGAAGCCGTCTATGAATTAGAGCATATGGGATTACCCTTTTCGCGGATGGAAAATGGTAAAATTTACCAGCGGCAGTTTGGGGGCCAATCAAAAAATTTTGGTGGTGAGCAGGCCGCACGTACTTGTGCTGCAGCCGATAGAACAGGCCATGCCTTATTACACACTCTTTATCAACAAAATTTAAAGGCTAAAACACATGTGTTTAGTGAATGGTATGCCCTTGATTTTGTAAAAGATTCCCATGGACGCATTGCCGGTGTTACTGCGATGAGTATTGAGTCGGGTGAGGTGATCTTTTTTGAAACTCGAGTTTGTATTCTTGCTACAGGCGGTGCCGGACGTATTTATCAATCGACAACCAATGCCTTTATTAATACAGGTGATGGTTTCGGAATGGCATTAAGAGCAGGTATCCCATTACAAGATATGGAAATGTGGCAGTTTCATCCAACAGGAATAGCCGGGGCTGGTGTTTTAGTTACCGAAGGTTGCCGTGGTGAGGGTGGTTATTTAATTAACAAAGATGGCGAACGTTTTATGGAGCGTTATGCTCCTCGAGCAAAAGATTTGGCCTCGCGTGATGTGGTAGCTCGTTCTATGGCTTTAGAACTTCGTGCAGGCAAAGGTTTTGATCCCAAAGGTGTCGATTACGTAAAGCTTAAATTGGATCATTTAGGGGCTGATCTTATCATGTCTCGCCTTCCAGGAATTCGCGAGCTTTCTATGAAGTTTGCAGGTGTAGATCCTATTGTAGAACCCATACCAGTTGTACCCACCTGTCATTACAGTATGGGAGGAATACCAACCAATATGCATGGCCAAGTCATTACCAAAACTAATGGTCAAGAGCATGTTGTGGACGGTCTCTATGCTGTAGGTGAGTGTGCTTGCGTTTCTGTGCATGGAGCTAATCGTTTGGGTGGTAATTCTTTATTGGATTTGGTTGTTTTTGGTCGTGCCGCTGGCCTGCATGTAGAAGAGTTATGGCAAGCACATCAATTACCTGAGATGTCTTATACCAGCGACGATGACATTGATGCCTCTATGGTTCGTTATAACCGCTGGGAGCAATCAAAGGATGGCGAAAATTTTGCAGTCATTCGTGATGAAATGCAGCGCGTAATGCAAGAAGATTTTGGAGTATTTCGTACCGGTGAGGTAATGGCTTCAGGTTTGAAACGCTTGCAGGCTCTGCGTGATAGGTTGGCTCATGCGAAACTGGAAGATAAAAGTCATACATTTAATACAGACCGTGTTTCTGCTTTAGAGTTGGATAACTTAATGGCGACTGCTTATGCTACTGCACATTCAGCGATTGCGCGTACTGAAAGTCGAGGAGCTCATAGTCGCGAAGATTTTCCAAATAGAGATGATGCTAATTGGATTAAACATACTTTGTATTTTGAGGAAGGGGAACTGATTGATTTTCGCCCTGTAAATACATCACCCAAGCACGTCGAGCCTTTTCAGCCGAAAGAACGCGTTTACTAAAGAGGATATATTATGGCAGATACTAGAAATCTGATCTTGTCAATTTACCGTTATAATCCTGAGGTGGATGCAAAGCCTTATATGAAAGATTATGAGCTAGCGATACCCGCCAAAAGTAATCCTATGTTGCTTACTTTGTTGGAACGCTTGAAGTCAGAGCAGGATTCCTCAATAACCTATAGACGTTCTTGCCGAGAAGGCGTTTGTGGTTCTGATGGTATGAATATTAACGGAACTAATGGCTTGGCTTGTATTACTCATATTTCGGATTTGACGACGGATAAAATAGTGATTCGTCCTTTACCAGGATTTCCGGTAATACGAGATTTGGTTGTTGATATGACTCAATTTTATCAGCAATATGAACGTATAGAACCCTATTTACAAAATGATGAAATCGCGCCAGCACAGGAGCGGTTGCAATCACCGGAAGAAAGAGCGCAACTAGATGGTCTTTATGAGTGTATTTTATGTGCTTGCTGCACTAGCTCATGTCCTTCATTTTGGTGGAATCCGGATAAATTTGTAGGCCCTGCTGGTTTATTACAGGCAAGGCGATTTTTAGCAGACAGTCGTGATAAAGCAACGCAACATCGTTTGGATAAGTTACAAGATCCTTTCAGTGTATTTCGTTGTCGCACTATTATGAATTGCACGAATGTATGCCCGAAAGGACTCAATCCAACGCAAGCGATTGCCAAAATTCGTACGCAAATGTTAACGCAGGAAACTTGATATATAATTTGATGCTACCCATCTCAAGATCTTGAATATTGCTATTCAGTTAATGAATACAATGTTTCTATAACAGTGGAAATTTATTGGTGCAAGTCGTGGTTATTAGAGATAAATTTCCATCGTTGTAGCGAGATCGGTAAAATTGGCGAAAAATTGTGAATTTGAAGCAAAATTAGATTTCAATATGGTATGTAATCTAGATAAGATGCTGAATTTGAATGAATTTTTAATTAAACACTTTAAGTTTTACGCCAATTCTGAGTAACGGAAGCATTATTACTTTAAGTCGTATGACGTGAATGTTTGGGTAAACTGTTTTTGGAGAGAATGATGAGCAGTTCTGATCTGCAAAGTGAATGGGCTTCTTCCTATTTGTCTGGTGGAAGTATGGCTTATGTCGATAGCCTTTATGAAGATTATCTTATTGATCCCAATTCAGTCCCAGATGATTGGAAGGCTATATTTAGCTCCTTGCCAAAGGTTAATGGAGCGGCAAAAGAAATATCGCATAGAGATATTCGTGAGCACTTTTTGCAGAATGCTAATAAAAGAGCAGCGACAGTAGTCCAGTCAGCGGATAGTGAGCAATATCAAGTAGCAAATTTAATTAATGATTTTAGAGCATTAGGACATCATGCTGCTCAGCTTGATCCTTTGGGAATGACGGAACGTATGCCTGTGTCTAGTTTAGAGCTAGCTTATCACCAATTAGATAAAACAGATAAAAAGCGCAAATTTTTTGCTGGTACCAGTTTGAATGGCCCAGAAATGACGTTAGAGGAAATATATCAAGCTCTTCGAGATACCTATTGCGGCAGCATTGGTATCGAGTATATGCATATTTCTGATGTTGAAGAAACCGAATGGTTGCAAAAAAGAATGGAGTCTGTGCGTGGACGTCCTAATTTTGATAAAGAAAAGAAACTTGAAATTTTAAAAGACCTGATTGCTGCAGATGGGCTTGAGCGTTATTTAGGTACTCGATACGTAGGACAAAAGCGTTTCTCTCTGGAAGGTGGTGATTCACTAATTCCTATGATGAAGCAAATTATTAATCAAGCCGGCCAGAATAGTGTAAAAGAACTAATAATAGGTATGGCTCATCGGGGGCGTTTAAATGTTCTGGTTAACGTATTGGGCAAAGAACCAGGAGAGTTATTCCAGGAGTTTGAAGGTAAAGTAAAATATGATCGGACTGGTGACGTAAAATATCATCTAGGTTTTTCTTCAGATATTAAAACAGAGTCCGGTTCCGCAGTGCACTTAGCATTAGCATTTAATCCCTCCCATTTGGAAATTATCGGTCCTGTGATCGAAGGGTCAGTACGAGCACGTCTGACTCGTCGTAATGATTTAGAGAAAAAAGAATCCGTTGTTCCTGTTGTTATCCATGGCGATGCAGCATTTGCTGGCCAGGGTGTCGTAATGGAAACATTTAATTTTTCGCAAGCCCGTGGTTATTCAACTGGCGGTACTATTCATATAGTGATTAACAACCAAATAGGGTTTACAACGAGCAATCCTCTTGATGCCCGTTCAACTCTTTATTGTACTGATGTTGCTAAAATGGTTCAGGCTCCAGTATTACATGTCAACGGTGATGATCCTGAGGCTGTAGTTTTTGCTACTCAAATTGCTTTTGATTTCAGAATGAAATTTAAACGAGATGTGGTGATTGACCTCGTTTGCTATCGGCGTAATGGACATAATGAGGCGGATGAGCCAGCTGTAACTCAACCATTAATGTATAAGAAAATTAAATCAATGCCTGCGTTGCGTGAAACTTATGCCAAGCAATTAATTAATGCAAACCTATTAACAGAAAAAGATGCTGAGCAACTGGTTGAGAGTTATAGAAATAGTTTAGATCAGGGTAAGGCTGTAGTTAATCTGGTTCGTGAAGATTATGAAGGAAAATACGCTATAGATTGGACTCCTTACATGGGGTCTAAATGGACCGATAAGGCCGATACAACTATTAGCAAAAGTGAATTACAAAAGCTAACAAAGCAATTGAGTATTTTACCCAAAGGTTTTGAATTACATCCTGTGGTACAACGCTTATTAAACGACCGGGAAAAGATGGCTGATGGGGAAGTCCTAATGAACTGGGGCTTTGCAGAAACCATGGCCTATGCCAGTTTGTTGCAGGAAGGTTATGGCGTGAGATTGTCTGGCCAGGATTGCGGCCGGGGAACTTTTGCTCATAGGCATGCGGTATTACATGATGTGGTAACAGGAGAGGCGTTTATTCCTTTAGAAACGATATCAACGAATCCGAAAAGAGCATTCACTGTAATCGATTCAGTTTTATCTGAGGAAGCAGTTTTAGCATTTGAATACGGTTTTGCTTCTTCTGAACCTTCTCATTTGGTTATATGGGAAGCGCAATTTGGTGATTTTGCAAACGGGGCTCAAGTTGTTATTGATCAGTTTATTAGTTCTGGCGAACAAAAATGGGGACGTTTGTGTGGTTTAGTTATGATGTTGCCCCATGGTTATGAAGGACAAGGACCAGAACATTCATCTGCTCGTTTGGAACGTTATATGCAGCTTTGCGCTCAACACAATATGCAAGTTTGTACGCCAACGACACCGGCACAAATCTTCCATTTATTGCGCCGACAGATTATTCGTAATTTCCGTAAGCCACTAATTATCATGACACCCAAAAGTTTATTACGCCATAAATTGGCTGTTTCTCCTCTAGACGATTTAAGGACGGGTAAGTTTTATACTGTTATTCCAGAAATTGATACAGTAGAAGAACAAAAAATCGAAAAAGTAGTGTTATGCTGTGGTAAGGTTTATTATGATCTATTGCAAATGCGCCGTGAGAAAAAATTGGATCATACCGCTATAATACGCATTGAGCAGTTATATCCATTTCCGAAAAAGGCATTAATTGCTGAATTGGATAAATATCCAAATGCTAAAAAAGTGATCTGGTGTCAAGAGGAGCCTAAGAATCAAGGGGTTTGGTTCTCTTCTCAACACAATATGAAAGATTGTTTGCGTCCAGAACAAGTTCTGCTTTATGCCGGTAGAGAGTTTGCTGCAGCCCCCGCTGTAGGTAGCCCTGCATTGCATGCGCAACAACAACAGGCTTTAGTTGAGGAAGCCCTACTAGATTAGGAAACTATGAACATTTCGCTAGCGAAATGTTCATAGCCCCCGATAAACATAAATAAATAATAATGAGAAGGTATAACCATGTCTATTGAAGTCAAAGTACCTGTTCTACCCGAGTCAGTAGCTGATGCCACTATAGCGGCATGGCATAAAAAAGTGGGCGATAAAGTAACACGTGATGAAAATTTAGTGGATCTGGAAACAGATAAGGTCGTCCTTGAAGTTCCTGCGCCTGCCGATGGAGTTCTTTCTGAATTATTATTCCAAGTAGGGGATACTGTGGGTTCAGGACAATTACTGGCAAAAATTTCAGAAGGTGCTTCTGCCGTGGCTTCATCTGCTCCGGTACAAGAAGAGAAAGAGATTGCTAAAGACGTAGTTAGTGCTAAAGAGGACAAGTCAACTAGCCCTGTAGTTCGTCGTATGCTCGCTGAGCATGATTTGCAGCCCGGCCAAATTCAGGGAAGTGGTAAAGATGGACGAATTACTAAGGAAGATGTTATTTCTTTTATAGAAGTTAACAGAGAAAGAACATCGAAACCAATGGAAAGCAAAAAGGAAGCACCTATGGCCACAGCCATGGGGCCACGCGAAGAACGACGCGTCCCAATGACTCGGTTAAGAGCTAAAATCGCCGAGCGTTTACTACAAGCACAGCATAATGCAGCAATGCTCACTACGTTTAATGAAGTGAATCTAAAAGCAGTAATGGACATGCGTGCTCAATACAAAGATGGTTTTGAGAAAAAACACGGGGTTAAATTAGGCTTTATGTCGTTTTTCACTAAGGCTGTGGTTGAATCACTAAAGCGCTTCCCTGCAGTAAATGCGTCCATAGATGGTCAAGATGTTGTTTATCATGGCTTCTATGATATAGGCATTGCTGTTTCTACAGAGAGAGGATTAGTAGTTCCTGTGATTAGAGATGCTGATCAATTAAGTATGGCAGAGATAGAGCTGGCTATTAATGATGCTGCAACAAAAGCCAGATCAGGTAAGTTGTCTATGGAAGAGATGCAAGGGGGAACATTCACTATTACCAATGGTGGTGTATTTGGTTCTTTATTGGCTACTCCAATTATTAACCCACCTCAAACAGGTATTTTAGGGATGCATAAAATTGAGGATAGGCCTGTAGTAGAAAAAGGACAAATTGTTATTCGTCCTATGATGTACGTCGCATTATCCTATGATCATCGTTTAATTGATGGCAAGGATTCAGTGCAATTTTTGGTAAGTGTTAAAGAGTTATTAGAAGATCCGGCACGTCTTTTACTTAATGTTTAATAATCACGTTTAACAGCCAGACCCGTGTTAACGGGTTTTGCTTTTTTATAAAGGTAATTACAATGAATTTACATGAATACCAAGCCAAGCAATTATTCGCAAGTTATGATTTACCCGTTCCTCGAGGTGAAGTTGCTTATAATGTTGAAGATGCAACGCAAGTAGCCTCTCAGTTATCGACGCCTAAATGGGTTGTTAAAGCTCAGGTGCATGCTGGTGGTAGAGGGAAAGCTGGTGGTGTTAAAATAGTTTCCTCTAAAGATGAATTGTCTGCAGTGACCAAATCATTACTCGGTACTCGATTGGTTACTTACCAAACTGATGCCCATGGTCAGCCTGTAAATGCTGTATTAATTGAAGAAACTTGTGATATCGCAAGAGAGCTCTATTTAGGAGCTGTTGTCGATAGAGCTACCCGACGTGTAGTCATCATGGCTTCTACTGAGGGTGGTGTTGAGATTGAGAAAGTTGCAGAAGAAACACCTGAGAAAATATTCAAAGTAATTGTTGATCCTTTAGTGGGTGTCATGCCTTTTCAATGTAGAGAAACTGCATTTAAATTAGGTTTAAAAGATGATCAAATCAGACAATTTACTCATTTAATGATGGGATTGGGTAAAATGTTTGTTGAGTGTGATTTGAGTCTATTAGAAATTAACCCATTGGTGGTAACCCAAACAGGCCAATTAATTTGTCTGGATGGTAAAATTAATATAGATGGCAATGCCTTATACAGGCAGCCTAAATTGAAGAGCATGCGTGATACGTCACAAGAAGATGATCGTGAAAACCGCGCCAGTGACTGGGAATTAAATTATATTCCTTTGGATGGCTCTATTGGCTGTATGGTTAACGGTGCCGGCTTGGCTATGGCGACTATGGACGTGATTAAGCTTCACGGTGGTGAGCCAGCAAATTTCCTCGATGTAGGTGGGGGAGCCACAAAAGAACGAGTAAGTGAAGCACTAAAAATTATTTTATCTGATGATAAGGTAAAAGGTATTCTAGTTAATATTTTTGGTGGCATAGTTCGTTGTGATCTCATCGCTGATGGAATTCTTGCTGCAGTGAAGGAAGTGGATGTAAAAATTCCCGTAGTAGTCAGACTTGAGGGTAATAATGCTCAATTAGGTGCTGATATTTTAAATAAAAGTGATTTAAACGTAATTGCCGCGACCAGTTTAACTGATGCAGCGAAGAAAATTGTCGCAGCAGTCGCTTAAGGGCATGTGATAATTCTCCTATTTGGGCTGCAATGCCATGATTTATTGTGCTTCATTGCTCGAAAGTCCTGGCATTTTAACCCAAGCTAGCGAATTGTCGGCAGACCTTAATTATTGAATGTTTGAGCAAGGCCAATTTTTTGAATAAAGCTTTAAATTAAGTTGGGCTTGATGCAAGAACGCTACTAAATTTCGAGGTTAACAATGAGTGTATTAGTTAATAAACAAACTAAAGTGTTATGTCAGGGGTTTACTGGTAAGCAAGGTACTTATCATTCTGAACAAGCCATTGCTTATGGTACAAAAATGGTTGGTGGGGTAACTCCTGGAAAAGGCGGTCAGCTACATTTAGGTTTACCAGTGTTTAATACTATGCGTGATGCAGTGGAAGAAACAAAGGCTGATGCTACTGTTATTTATGTTCCAGCTCCATTTTGTAAAGACTCTATATTAGAAGCAGCTGAAGCGGGTATTAAGCTGATAGTATGTATCACTGAAGGCGTACCGGTGCTGGATATGCTTCAAGTAAAAGTCTATATAGAAAATAATACCGAAGCGCGTCTAATCGGACCAAACTGTCCAGGAATTATTACCCCCGGGGAATGTAAAATTGGCATTATGCCTGGTTCTATTCATTTACCTGGAAAAGTAGGTATTGTTTCGCGCTCTGGTACTTTAACTTATGAAGCAGTAAAACAAACTACTGATAAAGGCTTTGGCCAAAGTACTTGTATAGGTATTGGTGGTGATCCTATTCCTGGGACTAATTTTATTGATGCTTTAGCATTGTTTGAAAAAGATCCACAAACAGAAGCAATTATTATGGTCGGTGAAATTGGTGGATCAGCAGAAGAAGAAGCTGCAGAGTACATCAAGTCTCATGTTAAAAAACCAGTCGTTTCTTATATTGCTGGAGTGACAGCACCTGCCGGAAAGCGCATGGGGCACGCAGGAGCAATTATTTCTGGTGGTAAAGGAACTGCAGCTGAAAAATATGCTGCTTTAGAGGCTGCGGGTGTTAGAACTGTGCGTTCTCCTGCTGATTTAGGTGATGCGATTGCCGAAGTAACTGGCTGGTAATTCTTACTTTGGAAGATAGTTAGGATATTTTGATCTAACTATCTTCCAAACGGTTTTTTCGTAAAAATTGTAGGTCTAAGTTCTAGAATCCCTTATATTCCCTCCAGCGGTCTTAAATTATTCCTAATTATTATTCCGAACGTAGCGAGGCAATCCATAGGGCACTGAATTATGTTGATATGGAGAGCCGTATGATTCTGCTCGGAATAAGCTATCAGTACAATTTGTTCACTCTTAGGGCATTTGATCTTTTCTATGATATAATATTCTTTTTATAATTCATTTTGCCGAATACATGTGATGGATATTAGTGAAATTAAAGAAGAGATGCAGCGTTTGAGCAATGAATTTAAAAAATACGAAAGCGCATTAAAAGGAATGCAAGTAGGTGAAATAAAAAAGAATAAAGAATTAATGAAACTTTTTACCTCATTATATCACTTAATGCAATCATCGCTATTTTATGAAGCCTTATTAGACGAAGGCTTTGCAAAAACAACAACGAACTATGCTGCTATTTGGAATTTCACCTCTCCTATTCTTTCATTGCTGGGTGCTTTTTATAGAATATTTTGCGTTCTCGTGAGTGATCATTATGTTTACTCAGTGGGGTATGATTTTTCGTGTCAAGAAAAAGAATGGATAGGATCTGTTGCTGATCTTGATGTTCATTTAAGCAATCTGTTAGTGAATCGTTGCAAAAATGAAGCCTTTTTGGGACTTTATTCTATTGATCTACAAGGGGAGCCTGATAAAAAGCAATATGAAAATCTTATTAAGCGATTAAGGGGCAACTCTTCTCGTAAAATGACCGCTATAGTTTATGCTTCTGATGGCACCTATACAGAGCCTTTATTTTTTATTAAAGATGAGGAAAAGATAGAAGTTTTGGTTGCAACCAATTATTGGGGGAGCGCTTCTCATATTCATGGTTTCACGAAAACATTAATTAATAAATATAAGATTAAATGTACTATTAGCCCCCAAATAAAGGTTGTTCATGATGGTAATTGTAGTGTTCAATCTGAATTAAATATTAATACTGTATTATATGAAGCATTACAGCAGAATAATTCAGTATATAGGGTGATAGATGCGTTAAGGAAAGAAGAGTGTTCCTTGAGTGATTATCGAGTGCATCTCTCTGATGTTTCTCCTAATAATAACAGTCAAGATAAGCCCGATTTTTCTACTCTCGCACGCTTACTAACTAAAGCTTCGGCTGTATTTTTACGCATTGGAGGGCGAGGATGGATTGATTATTGCCGAGCAAGGGCGATTCATCCTAAAAATATTGTTAAGACCTCTTATAACGAATGGGAGAGTCTTCAATACCCTAATTGGTTATCAACACGAGTCTTTCCTCCATACGAATATAGGGCTGTTATTCCGCAAAGCAAAATTGATACAGACTCTACTGTTTTACCTCTTATTGCGAAAGATTATGCAGAAAAGCTTACTGGTTGTGGTGCCCTGGGAGCAAAAATTTTACAGCAAATCGAAAGATTGCAACTTCATCAGGACAGCTGTAATCCTTACTGGATAAACAGCAAAAAAAAGTCGGATGCAATTATCAATGCATTGAATCAGTTGGATTTCGAAGATGAAAATACTCTTAGAGCCGCGGTAACAAATCCTGAAAGTGAGTTGTATCATGCCCTGAATCTGCAGAGGCTATCACTTCTAACTTTTTTAGGTGCTTTTGGCTGGAATCAGGCAAAATCATTACAATGCGTCCAAGAGGTAGCTCAATCGGTTACTTTAAAAATTTAATATCAGTATTAATTTCTTACTCCATCTGCTCGCTAAAAATTATTTATTGAGCGTATAATTGCCTCATCAATTCGCTTTAAGGTGCTTTATGAATAACTTTAGAAGTCTTGCTGATATCAGACGGGACTATGGTGAGTTAAGTTTGAATGATGATAGTATTTCCCAAGACCCCATAGCTCAATTCAAACTTTGGTTTGAAGATGTTTTAAAGAATGAAAAAAATGATCCAACAGCAATGGTATTATCCACTGCCGATGAACAAGGCCGCCCTGATTCCAGAGTGGTTTTATTAAAGGGCTTGAATGACGGGAATTTTGTATTCTATACCAACTACCAAAGTGCGAAAGCGATGCAAATTAACGGTAATCCCCATGCGGCACTTAATTTTTATTGGCCAGAAATGGCAAGACAAGTTCGTGTTCGTGGTCGAGTAAAAAAAGTAGACAAAGAACAATCAGACCAATATTTCTCCTCTAGACCCACTAAAAGCCAATTGAGCGCGATTGTTTCTCGTCAAAGTCAGGAAATAATAGATAGGACCGTATTGGAAAAAGCATTAAATGATTTAATCCAAAATCAACAGCAAGAGCTTGTGGTTAGACCCAATTATTGGGGCGGCTATATGATTGTTCCTGATGAAATTGAGTTTTGGCAGGGGCGAGATAATCGCCTGCACGACCGGATTCAATATTTTAGGCAAAAAGATGAATGGATACACCGTAGATTAGCCCCATAAGACGTGTAACTCGTCTAAAGAGTCCATTTTGCCGGAGCCTGGCAAAGTTCGGCAGCCATAAAATATACTGAAAATAGCCTAGTTCGAATTATATGTTCGCATAGAATAAGGTTTTATGCTGACGGCTTTAGATATGAATGTTATTGCATTTTTTTTAGCCGGCAGAATTTGCCGTAATTATTCAGGTGAACAGGTTATTTTAACTAGGAATTCAGTATCAAATTCCATTGCTTAGTAAGCAATAAATTTTCTAAAAAAATTGGCCTGATATTTGCTTTAATATAAATAAAATCAGAGCTAAATATTAGAACATTGATTTTGTATTTCTGAAATAAAAAAAGAATTTTGTCAAAAAAATGTAAATAATTTATTTTGGAAGGCACGCTGTATTATTAAAGTCGTACAATTGCTTTAAGTGCTGAAATTATCATTGAATAAATGAAATTTTGCATGAGCTTTACTATTAAACAACTAGGAGTAACTACAGTTGAGCATAGTCAATTATATACTGGATTCATAAAAAGAGGACATGAACATGAACGACACAACAGCCTTATTACCACATATAAAATTACGATTTAACATCGATCATCCAAGTTACGAAGAGTGTTATCTTTTTGGTTATGAGTGTGCTGTTTTAGAAGTGGCTGAAGAAGATAACCCATTCCGAGAAGGCACTCAAGAAGCAGAACAATGGCTTGAGGGATGGTGGGCTGGCGCATATGGGGAAAAACCCTTATTTGATATGGATAGTCTTAATAACGAAGAAGCCGTTCAAATAGAATCAGTAAAAATAGAAAAAGTAGTTGCTGCCAATGATCAACAGTATTGCCACAAACATAGCTTTTTATCTTTAGTGTTTGAAATTAGTGGTGCGATAGCTGCTTCAGCAATAGTAGGTTACCAGTTACTCGAGCTTGTAGCATGATGTTCGCATCCAATTGGAGAGCATGATGTAATGCTTCTTCAATTGGATATGCATTGAAGTCACGAACAAAGGATCGATCTTCTAATTATTGAAAAATTTTAAAACCATGGATTTCATTCTGGCAATTTCTGCAGGATTAAATTCTTTATAAGCATCACTTCCGATATCAAGGCATACAGTTATGTTTTCTCCAATACCTTTGAGCAAATCAACACCAGATAACTTGAGTAGTTGAATTTCTTTGCTTATTTCAGAAGCCCAGGTATTGAGATAGTCTATTTCAGTGAACACCGGAAGAAAACAATTATCATTTTCCTGTAAGAATAGTACGGTAGGATTTTCGCTATCAATATTTTGTTCTATTGGAATAATAAAGTTAGCTTTGATAAATTCTAGATACGCTTTATTTGCTTCTTTCAAATTACCGGAAGTTTTATATGCTTCCTTAATTGCAGAATTGAGATTATTCATTTCAAATTTCTTATAAAAAAAGGTTATTATAACTGAGTCCGATGTTTATCGCTAATGGTCTACACAATCGGTTCTAATATCGTCTTATAGATAATGCCAAAACAGAATATAAGTGGAAGCTAGAATGTCGCGATCTTTATTTTAAAATCTCTATGTGTTGAAATAGCTGACAACACCAGTATAATGTAGATTTAATTTTGATGATTTATTGATCAAATTTTAAATAAATACGGCACATAATACACGTACAAAATTTTGCTTTTCTTGATTAAAACTAAGTGATAATTGAATTTTAGATCATTTCTTCATTTTATTAATTATCATTCTATGTTGATCAGGAACAGATATTCACAGATTGATTGGCAAACAAAGTGCACTTGTTTAAGATAGATAATCAGTGCAGAGCACTCTAAATGCTAAATTGATTAGGTGAGTTATTGAATCAGGACTGTAAGTTGAGATCATATGAATAACATGAATGTATCTAAAGTAGGAATTTATAATCAGAAGAATTATCTCGGATTTGCCTGGTTGGTTTGGGGCTTAGCCGCAGCCTTTTATTTTTCTGATTATATGGCACGTGTCGCGCCAGGTGTAATGCATCGTTACTTGCAAATGGATTTTGGCATTAATGAGGCTGGTTTTGGTATATTAACGGCTTCATTTTATGTTCCCTACATTTTCATGCAAATTCCAGTGGGATTAACCGTTGATCGTTTAAGTATCCGTGGGTTATTAACGGTCATGTCTTTAATTACAGCATTTGGGTGTTGTGTTTTCGGACTTGCAGACGGTTTAATGATGGCATCGGTAGGCCGTATGCTTATAGGATTTAGTGCTGCTTTTGCCTTTGTCTGCTCTCTTCGACTGGCTACTTCGTGGTTTCCTCCAACCATGCTTGGTTTGTTATCAGGTCTAACTCAATCGTTGGGCATGCTCGGGGCCGCAGCTGGTGAGGCTCCAGTTTCGTTCTTAGTTAGTACAGTAGGCTGGCGCCATAGTATGCTCATCATTGCCTTTCTATTTATTGCTCTGGCCGGTCTTTTATATCAATTTGTTCAGGATAGACCGAATGCGAATAAAAATGAGGTACGCTCTGTTGAGCGCATTAGTATTTTACAAAGTTTAAAAATTATATTGTCATGTCGACAAACATGGCTTAATGCTTTATATGCTGGATTTTTATTTGGCCCTACGGCCGTGATTGGTGAAGCTATTGGCCCCGCTTATTTACAGTACGGCCGTGGCTTAGGAATGCATGCTGCTGCTTTTGCAACAGGTTTAATCTTTATTGGTTGGGGAATTAGTGGTCCTTTATCGGGTTGGCTCTCTGATAAAATGGGACGGCGTAAACCGCTGATGATTCTTTCTGCTGTTTTTGGTGTGATTTTGACAACCATGTTTGTATTTTTACCTAATTTAAACCAAACCACAGCTTATCTGATTTTCTTTGCTTTTGGAGCCACTAATACGGGCGTGGCTATCGCTTATGCGGTATCTACCGAACTACACGATAGAAGTGTAGTAGGTACCTCCATAGCCTTTACCAATATGACCTCAATCTTTGTCGGTGCTTTATTACAACCTTTGGTTGGACGATTGGTCGATATGGTGTCTGGCTCACGAGCTTATAATGTGGAGTCCTTACTGCTTTCAGACTTTCAGGCTGGATTGAGAATCTTACCTTTGTGTTCTTTAGTGGCTTTAATTTTAGCCTTTACTGTTAAAGAAACATATTGTAAACCTGTGAGAAAATCATAGGATCTCATTATGGCATTGTTGAAAATGCGAGTTTCTTATTCGGTTTTCTAGGTATAGGCATGGCCGCTCCTTTGTTTCTTAGGCAACTTGAGCGGCGGTTTTTATGAAGTCTCGTTTTTATTTTATTCTCGGTGAGTTTCTGGCCAAGACCAAACTTTGGTTATCATAACTAAATTTAATCGTTCAGCATAAATTTCAATCTTGTTGTTTGAATCTTTTTCCTTTAATATCAATCTTCTTGCATTAGAATATCGCGCTATTATGTTATTTACTGTTATACTTTGACCAGCGCTTTGCTGTACCAAAGTAATGCTGCTCGCAAACTAATAACATGGAGATAAGAATGAAAAAACTTGCGGGATTAATAATTATCCTGGCTGTTTTAATCCTTGGCGGATATTATGGCATGGGGGTTCTCACTGAAAAAACAATTAAGAAGAACGTTGAAGTCATTAATCAATCTAATGGATTATTTGCTCAAATAGAGCAATATGATAGAGGCTGGTTTACCTCTGATGCCAAGGTTAAATGGCGCTTGCACGTTCCTGAGCGTGTAGTCACAGATGAACAAGGAAAGTCACAAACTATTGCGGCCCAAGACTATCAATCAGTAATGCCCATTAAAGTTTATCACGGTCCATTTATATTTGCGGATAGTAAATTACGTTTCGGTATGGGGTTTGCAGAGACTGTATTTTCATTACCTGAGCAGTACAACCAACAATTTGATGAGACTTTCTCTAAAGACTCAACTAAGCCAAAATTGGATTTAAGTATTTTTGTTAATTACATGGCTCAAAGCACTGTAGAATTAGCTTTACCTTCATTCAAGTTAATTTCAAAGGATGGCACAGGCCATTTTGATTGGAAAGGAATGGAAAGCAGCACTCAAATGTCATCTAATTTGGGTAAAATCAATGGCAACATTGTTATTGATGGCATGACCATTGCGAAAGATGATACTAAGGTTATCTTGGATAAAGTGACTAGTGATTTCAATCTACATAAAACTCACACAGGTCTCTATTTAGGTGATGCAAAGTTCTCATTGCCAGAATTTGATGTCATGGTCAAAGACAAAAAAATGTTCGAGATCAGTAATCTTGACGTAGGCTCTGATAGTGATATTAAAGAAAAACTGTTTAGTACCCACTTTAATGTCGCTATTAAAACAGTCATTACTAATGGTCAGACTTACGGCCCAGGTGAGATACAAATTGCCTTACGTAATCTTGATGCGGATGTTCTAGCAGATATAAACGCACAAGCTACTGCTATGCAAAATGGCTCCGATGCTGAGCGACAAAAAGCTATGATGGCTCTACTCCCTGAGTTGCCTAAATTATTTAGCAAAGGCGCTGAGTTTGAAATTTCTAAACTAAGCGTTAAAATACCTGAGGGTTTGATAGAAGGTAATTTACTTGTTGCCTTGCCCAAAGGAGATAATGCAAATCCTTTTGAGCTTATTCAAAAAATTCAGGGTAATGCAAAACTGAAAATGCCTAAAGTTATTGTGAAGCAATTAGTGCAACAATCACTGGTACAGCAATTGGCAAAGCAACCTGATATGCAGCAGGCGTTGGTTCAACAAATGCAAGCACAACAAGGTAGTCCTGCCCAAGCAAATCAACCTGCACCAAGCCAAGAACAGTTGGCAGGAATGCAAGCTGATAAACAGATTAGTGCAATGGAGCAAAACGGTCTAATTATGGCTCAAGGGGCTGATTATGTTACTGAAGTCAAGTTGGAGCAGGGCAAGTTTACTGTTAATGGCAAACCTTTTGACCCGTCAATGTTAAAATAATTTTTTGGTTGTATGGTATGAAATAGGCTGCATAATGCAGCTTATTTCAATTTGTTGTTAAGAAAGGATTTTTTATTGGGCATTAAGTCAAGTGTATCCGGTATATATTGAATTTTAATATAGTTTTTTCCGTTCTACCCTTGTCTCGAATTGTTCAATTCGGTAATATACCGCT
The DNA here is from genome assembly GCF_000953135.1 of Legionella fallonii LLAP-10. Lineage (NCBI taxonomy): Bacteria > Pseudomonadati > Pseudomonadota > Gammaproteobacteria > Legionellales > Legionellaceae > Legionella > Legionella fallonii. The sequence continues at coordinate 502,118 of NZ_LN614827.1, forward strand.
TTTAAAAGGAGGAGCTAATAATAATGACAACAATCAGTAATGATGCTGGAGATACTACCGCATCACTAGCCGAAAGCGTAACTCTTTCAGTACAAAAATATTTTTCAGAGCTTAAGGGAACTGATCCTGTTGACTTATACCAGTTTGTACTTGAAGAAATAGAAACCCCTCTATTTCGTGCAGTAATGGAGCATTGCAAGTATAATCAGTCTCGTGCTGCTATTATGCTGGGGATTAGTCGTGGAACTTTAAGAACTAAATTACGACGTTATTTTGATGACAAATACGTTGGTACACGTGAATAAATTATTCATAAAATGATTCATTAAAGGGAGCTTCGCTCCCTTTTTTATGTCACCCAATAAGTGTTAAATAGAGTGTAGACCCACCTTTTTTGCTCCCATTTTTATTATCAATTTGTTATGTTCAGTTTATGTTAGTTTAAGAGAATAGTTTACTGAGCAGCTTAAATTACGTTACTCTGTTAACGACCTCATGTCGAATTCACCGTAACAGTCTATTTTGTCGAAGCACTAACTATTTTTAAGGATGAATCGTGCAAAAAGATCAGCGTAAATTATTAGTTTTATCTAGTGTAGGCGGTATTCTCGAGTTTTATGACTTTATTATTTTTGCTTTATTTGCGAGTTATATTTCCAGGGCATTTTTTCCAATAACTAATGAACTTGCTAGTTTAATGATCGCTTTTGCTACTTTTGCCATTGGGTATTTAGTCAGGCCTTTGGGTGGAATTGTTTTTGGTCATTTTGGCGATAAAATAGGGCGTAAGGCAACTTTTACTATTTCAATTCTGATGATGGCTTTAGCTACGTTGGGTTTAGGACTAGTACCGTCTTATTCTGCGATTGGAATGGTTGCGCCTATCCTGGTTATCAGTCTGCGAGTTATTCAAGGATTATCTATTGGTGGAGAGATTCCTGGGGCAATTACTTATGTTAGTGAATCATTTACTTATCAGAAAGGTTTAGCTTGCGGCATTATTTTCTGTGCTTTAACTATGGGTATAGTATTAGGCTCAACGGTACATGCTCTTATTATTACTCTTCTCACTGAGGAACAGATGCACTCGTACGGTTGGCGAATCCCTTTTATTATAGGTGGGGTTATTGGATTACTAAGTTTTGTTCTAAGACAAGAATTACATGAAACATCTCAGTTTGTAGCCATCGAACGTTCCGTTGAAAAATTTCCTATTGTCACTGTATTCAGACAACAATCCATTAATGTACTATCAGGGGTATTTATAACAGCGCTTTGTGCCGTTATTGTAACCTCCTTATTTTTATTCACTCCGGCATATTTTACAGAGGTACTTCATTTGCCTGCTAATGCTTATGCTTGGCAACGCACAGTAGCCATTGCTTTGGGATCTTGTTTGAATGTCTTTTTTGGATACACAACAGACACTATCAATGTTAAGAAATTAGTTCGTTTATTGGCATTAATTACCGCGGTATTGGTATATCCGGTATTTATTATTTATGCATATTATCCGCAATTATATGTTGTTTCATTTTTTATAAGTGCGATTTTGCTTGGGTTTTCGGCTGGTGTTATTCCAAGACTACTGAGTGAGCTATTCCCTACACAGATTCGTTATAGTGGTATAGCCGTAAGCTATAATTTAGGTTTTGCCTTATTCGGGGGACTGACGCCATTTATATCATTATCTTTAATTTACTATACAGGATGGATAACCATACCTGCATTATATCTAATTCTTGTTTCTCTGCTTGGATTCATTTCTTTATTATTTTTAGGATCTGATTATAATCAGGATCTCAAACCAGGAAGATCAGATTTAAGTTATGGAAAACTTACTTAAATTAATGGCAGTCTTGAGTTTTTTCTTAAAAATTCGAGAAATAGCTATTATGAGCCTACTTGTGCTCTCTTACTGTATTGGGGGGACTCTTAGTCATATTAAAGCTCTGAAGCACTGATGTGGCAACGAGACGGCTACATTCAATGGGGTACGAAGTCTTGCAACATCTTAATCGGTTAAAAACGATGCTTAAACAATTCTCTGCTACAGATGAAAGATTATTTAAAAGTCTTGACCCTCTCGTTACGTTATCCTTTATGGTGTGCCTTGTTACCTAGAGATAACTTATCATGTTGTATACAGTAAAACAATTAGCGAAATTATCTGGTGTTAGTCCGAGGACTCTTCGTTTTTATGATGAGATAGACTTGTTAAAGCCAGCCTATTATGGGGATAACAATTATCGTTATTATCGTGAAGAACAGTTATTACTACTCTAGCAGATTTTATTTTCTAGCAGATTTTATTTTTTCGTGAATTGGGTTTTTCTTTAGGTGACATTCAAAGGATTATTGAATGTGATGAATTCAATAAAATTGAAGCATTACAAAGTCATAAGCTGATCCTTCTATAAAAAAGCGCTTACGGCCTGATGCTCCTGAAGTGCAGGATTTAATCCAAAGACATTATTATTGGGTTAAGCGGTTCTGGACTCCTACTAGAGAAAGCTACATTGGTGTTGGAGCAATGTATTTGGAGCATGCTGATTTTAAAAATTTTTATAATGCCTATCATTCTGATTTAGCCGCTTCTTTAGTGGAGGCTATGACCATTTTTGCTCAAAAAAAATTAAGCTAGGTTGCAAATGTTTACTTGAGTATGAGGAACTGAGTTTGAGTTCTTAATGGCGTCTTAAGCTGACGCCATTATCTAAGTCATTATTATTTATTCTGCAAACATAGAGCTGACAGACTCTTCAACGTTAACTCTTTTGATTGCCTGAGCTAACATATCAGCAAGGCTAACGACACGAATTTTATCACAGCCTCGACCTTCGTCTGATAAAGGAATAGTGTCTGTAATGACTACTTCATCGAGTCCTGAATGTTTAATATTATGTACGGCTGGGCCAGAAAGGACTGGGTGAGTAATGTAGGCCCTTACACTTTTTGCCCCACTTTTCTTTAATTCATGGGCCGCGGAGCATAAAGTTCCAGCTGTATCTACAATATCATCAACAATAATGCAATTTTTACCAGCGGGCTCACCAATGATATGCATTACTTCAGATTTATTAGGACCACTACGGCGTTTATCAATTATTGACAGCTCTGCATCATCTAATCTTTTGGCCATTGCTCTTGCGCGAACCACGCCACCCACGTCGGGGGATACAACCATAATATCACTTAATTTTTGTCTGACAATGTCTTCCAGCAGAATAGGTGTTGAATAAACGTTATCAACAGGCATATAGAAAAAGCCTTGAATTTGATCGGCGTGTAAATCAACTGTAAGTACGCGGCAGATTCCAACAGAGGCCATCATATCGGCAACGACCTTAGCGGTAATTGGAACACGTGCAGAACGGACTCGTCTGTCTTGGCGAGCGTAACCAAAATAGGGGACAACTGCAGTAATACGGCCTGCGGAAGATCTTCTTAATGCATCAGCCATCGTCAGCAGTTCCATTAAGTTATTGTTTGCTGGGGCACAAGTTGATTGCAATACAAAAACATCTTTACCACGGACATTTTCTAATATTTCAACCATAGTCTCGCCATCACTGAAGGTGCCAACAGTAGCTTGACCAATAGGTATTTGTAGATGAGAAGAAATTTTTAATGCTAATTCAGGGTTAGCATTTCCCGTAAAAATCATCATTGTGGACATGTGTAAAAAGCCTTAAGATTAGGTTAATCAGCTAATTTAAACACATAGCAGAAGACAGCCAGAAAGATATTATTATTATTTGAGCGATACGACGAACGCATCCTTCCAGGGTATCTTCTGCCGTCTGTTTACTTGAACCAACAAGAAAATGGCAGGGGTGCTAGGATTCGAACCTAGGTATGCAGGGATCAAAACCCTGTGCCTTACCGCTTGGCGACACCCCTATAATTTGCAAATTTTTAATTCATCCTGAAGCTAAAAATCTTCATCCCTGCGATGTGCTGCGTATTTTGCAGCGGATTTATGACGATGTCAACTTTAGAAAGCAAATAAATTATTAAATTTTAAAGTTTGATGCTTTTAAAGTAATAAAAACCACCATATTGCTGTTTTTATATTACTCGTATTGGGTCTATTTTTCTACTCTTGCAAGGAGGTTTTTATTATATTTCAATTAGATGGTTTTTTATAAGATCCGCAATAGACTCTATTGCGCCATTGCGGACGCTAAGACAATTGGCATATCTGATTTAGATTGTTACACAACCCAATTTTTGATTATTACCTTTACCATAACTCCATTACCATCTAAACGTATCATGCTGGGTAGGTCTATACCTTTGACTGAAGTATATTTTGTGAAGTTGATGGTATAACCGCCTTGTTTTAACTGTACTAGATGATTGAATTGATCATGTTGTTCTGCTTGAACTCCTCCGGGAGCAGGCAGTCCTCTGACCCAATAATAAAGATTATTGACTGGTAGTCTAATTCCAGTTTGTTTAAAGAGTAGTTCATCTGCATTAGTGGAGGTAGATGATTTATTGCCATCTTTAAAGGTAATGGTGTTACCTTTTTTATTAATGACAACAGCACCACCACCTAATGGTCCCATTAAACGTATTTGGTAAGAGCTAGGCCCCTGTTGAGCCCAGTTCATCGTTGCTGACCAACCTTTGGCTTTATTTTTTGCGGCCATTGCTCCTTGAATTTCCCAGGATGAAATAGTTGCTGTTTCAGCTTTGCGTTTTTCCAATGGAATGACTTTATTTGTAGGAAGTACCTCCATTGGTTGTGGCGGAGGGGCACAGGCTGTTAATAAACAAAAAGATAAAATACTTAAATGTTTTGTTGCATTCATTGCTCACCTCAATTCCATGACTGTAGTTTTTCAATTAACAATACGCTAGACTGCTTTCATATGCAATTGGTGTTAAAAAATATGAAACAAAAAGCAATATATCCTGGAACTTTCGATCCTGTGACTAATGGACATGTCGATCTTATTATGCGCGGAGCTAAAATTTTTCCTGAACTTATAGTGGCTGTGGCTGATAATAAGGCAAAACGTCCCTATTTCTCTTTGGAAAAAAGAATTCAACTTTTGGAAGAGGTTGTGAGTGATATACCTGGAGTACAGGTACTTGGCTTTGAAAGTTTATTAATTGATTTTGTTCTAGAGCAAAATGCTGGAATTATTTTACGTGGTTTAAGAGCCGTATCGGATTTTGAATATGAATTTCAATTAGCAGGTATGAACAGAAAACTGTCGAAACAAGTAGAGACATTATTTTTGACCCCATCAGAAAGTTTAATGTTTATCTCCTCGACCTTGGTACGAGAAATTGCTTCTTTTAATGGTGATATTTCTCAATTTGTTCCCGCATGCGTTGTAAGGGAGTTACAAAAAAGACAAAATGAAAGGCAAACATGAATCCTTTAAATTTTTAAAAGCGATTAAGTTCTGGGGCTTAATTTTTGTATCATCTTTAGCCACTTCAGCTTATTCTCAATCTTATCCCGATCATCCGCCTGGATATGCGGTTGCTAGTGCTCATCCCTTGGCAACCAATGCTGGTTTGGAAGTTTTAAATCAAGGTGGTAATGCCTTTGACGCAGCAATAGCGGTCGCCGCTACTTTGGCTGTTGTTGCCCCTTATCATTCAGGGCTTGGTGGGGGGGGCTTTTGGTTATTACACTTGGAACAAGAGCATAAAAATATATTCATAGATGGGCGAGAAACAGCTCCCAAAGCAGCAAGTCAAGATATGTATTTGGGGGCTGATGGAAAAGTTATTCCCGAATTATCTTTGAATGGCGGATTAGCTGCCGCAATCCCTGGGCAACCGGCGGCTTTAGTCTATATGGCCAAAAATTATGGCCGTTTGCCGCTTTCTAAAACCCTAGCTCCTGCAATAAAGATAGCAGAGGAGGGCTTTTTTGTGGACCATCAATTTAGGTATTTCTCTTCAATGGGGGATAGATTGGCGGTATTAAGGAAATATCCCGCTACCGCTGCAATTTTTTTAAAAAATAACCAACCTTATGGCCTCGGAGAGCGCCTTGTTCAAACTGATTTGGCCCATACTTTGAGTGTGATTGCAGAGAAAGGAGATCAAGGATTTTATCATGGAGATATAGCTAAGCGTCTTGTGCAAGGAGTGAATGCAGCTGGAGGTATTTGGACTCCGGAAGACTTGGCAAATTATAAAATTAAGCTGAGAGAACCTTTAGTGGGGGCTTATCATAATATGTTAATTATTACGGCTCCTCCTCCATCCGCGGGGGGGATAGGTTTATTGACCATGCTTAATATATTAGCTAATTATCCCTTGTCTTCATTTTCTAAGTTGAAATGGGTTCATTATTTAGTAGAGGCTATGCGCTTAACTTATTGGCAACGAGATCAGTTTTTGGCGGATCCAGATTTTGTCAATATTCCTGTGGAACACTTAATTTCCGCTGAAAATGCAAAACAACTGGGAACTTTTATTAATCCAGATAAAGCCCTAGATAGTAAGACGCTACAAGGTTCATCCGCAACGCCAAAAAATACAAGTACTACCCATTATTCTATTATTGATGCTGAAGGTAATCGCGTTTCTGCAACAATAACAGTGAATTTTATATTTGGGTCAGGTGTTATTGCAGAAGGCACTGGAGTATTGTTGAACGATGAAATGGATGATTTTTCCTCTAAGGTCGGTGAGCAAAATGTATTTGGTATCGTTGGTAGTGACAAAAATACAATTGCACCTGGAAAACGACCTCTATCCAGTATGACGCCTACTTTTCTAGAGTTACCTGGACGGGTTGCCATTTTTGGTACTCCAGGTGGAAGTCGTATTCCTACAATGGCTTTGCTTGCCTCATTAATATTTAATGATTCCTATGGGGCGATTAGCATGGTTTCTGCTATGCGCTTTCATCATCAATACCTACCTGATGTCATTCAATTTGAACCAGATACCTTTTCTTCAGAAATTCAAGAGGGATTGAAAGCTATGGGGTATCAATTGATGCCTTTAGCACAGAATTATGGCGATATGCAGGCCATTACCTGGGATAAAGAAGGAAATTTCCTAACGGTGGCGTCAGACCCAAGAAATATTGGTTTAGCGGCAAAAGTAACTTCTAGTTCAGGTGGCTACGGGGTTAAATATTAAGGATTATCTTCACCGATTAGTTTTTTTATGCTTTGATATGTTTGTTTAATTAGTTCTTCTTTATTTTCTGTAGTAAATTGAGATGCTTGTATGGGTTCGCCTATATGAATTTCAGCATTTTGATTTAAATTAACACCGAAGGTTCTTGCGGGAAGAATATTAAATGCACCTCTAATTCCTATAGGAATAATAGTCGCATTTGCTTGGATGGCAGTAATGAAGGAGCCTTTTTTAAATGGTGCTAGCTTTCCATCCTTGGATCGCGTGCCCTCTGGAGCAATCCAAATGACGATGCCGCTTTCCATTAACTGTCGTACATACTCCAGATCTTTAATGGCTTGATACCTGTTTTTTCTATCAATAAAAGGAAATTCGGCCGCAGCCATTCCTTTTCCTAATAGTGGGATTTTGGATAGTTCTTTCTTTGCCAGCATACGTATAGAGTGATTGGGAAATGCTTTGAATCCAAGAGGAATATCATAAGCGCTAGAATGATTACACATTAAAATAGTCGCTTGACCTGGTTGGGGTTGCACATTATGTGGGTTAACAACGGTATAATGTACTTGCACTGTATTTAATAATTGCTCTACCCAATGATGGATCGTTTTATCTACCCATGGTCTTGTTGGGGTGCTAAAAATGTATTTGAAGATAGAACGGAGAGACACCATTGCTGTATAAAAAAATAGTACAGAAATGATCCCAAAGGTTCGAATACGACTTATTTTCATTATTTCAAGTTTCTAGTTTAATGGTAATAATCTTACCCCAACTCCATTCAATTGCCTAGATAGCTTAGTCAGGGTTAAAAAAAGACAGAGCTAAACCTTTAATGGTTGACATTGAGGACAAAAGGCCGAATGCCGACCACCAATGACTATAGATTCAATTATCTGATTGCATTGGAGGCAAAGTTGATTTCTACGGCCATAGACTCTTAAAGATTGACTGAAATAACCTGGTTTCCCTTCAGATGTATAAAAATCGCGAAGCGTAGTGCCGCCGACATCAATGGCTGATTTTAGTATTTGTTTGATTTGCAGCGTTAGAGAACTCGCGGTAATCTCGGTTATTTTCTGAGCCGGAGTTATAGGATGTATACCTGATAGAAAAAGGCTTTCTGTTGCATATATATTGCCAACCCCAACCACAATTTTATTATTCATAATCAGAGCTTTAATCGGCTGGCTTTTATTTCGTGTCCTTTGGTATAAATAGTCACTGGTAAACTCGTCTGAAAGTGGTTCTGGTCCTAAACCTGAGAGCAATGGATGTAAATGAGGGTTTTCTTCTATATAAAGGAACAAGCCAAATCTTCTTGGATCACAATATCGTAGCGCTAATCCATTTGTTATTAATAAATCAATATGGTCATGTTTTTCCGGTTTCATACTACTCGGTATAATACGTAAATGCCCTGACATTCCGAGGTGGATTAGAATATAACCTTTAGATAGGTGGAGCAAAAGATATTTGGCTCTGCGGCTAATTGCCGTTATTTTTTTTCCAATACATAATTCATCAATATTATGACAAACGGGTACCTTCAAATTAGGATTACGTACCTTAATATCACTAATTATTTGACCTTCCAGGTGGATTTTGATCCCTTGTCTCGTTGTTTCAACTTCTGGTAATTCAGGCATTATTTTTTATTATCATGTTCAATTACTCTACCTTCTTCCTTTTTAGAGGTATTACTTGGAAATAGGTACTCTTTCACTAAAGTTGCGAGCCAAAGCACACCGCCTATAACTAATCCCCATATTGCAATGTAAAAAAACATAAACAGTAAGCCTATAAACAGTGCGATAGCCACCCCTACTATGACAAACGGAAGTAAATTTTCAATAATCTTTTGTAATTTATCGCTCATAGCCTCATCCTGAAATAAATATTTAATTAATTATCGACCACATAGTGAAATCATGCAATATAATGATTGAAAATGTGTTATGATTGTACTATATAGAGATAAAATTAGGCTTTTCTAAGCGCTCCCGGATAATATTTAATATTTCCGGATATTACTTAGATTAACTGAATGTTGTAAACTTTGTTTTTTATATTTACTTAACTTGGAGTTACTATGGTGTTTGGCTACTTAAACCTTGGTTTTTGGGGGTATGTATTAGCAATAATAATATTAACTCAAATAACTATAGCAGCAGTTACAATTTATCTTCATCGTAACCAAACTCACAAAGCATTAACCTTGCACCCTATTGTAAGTCATTTTTTTCGTTTCTGGTTATGGCTTACTACAGGTATGGTCACTGCTGACTGGGTTGCTATTCATCGTAAACACCATGCAACTACCGATGTGGAGGGAGATCCCCATAGTCCTGTTGTATTAGGAATTAAGAAAGTCTTTTGGGAAGGTGCTGAGTTGTATCGGGCTGCTCGTAAAGATAAAGAGATGATAGCGAAGTATTCTCATGGAACTCCGCACGATTGGTTAGAGCGTAATATTTATTCGCGTCATTCTGCTAAAGGCGTTGTAATCATGCTTTTAATGGATTTATTTTTCTTTGGCGTTCCGGGAATAACTGTTTGGGCAATACAAATGCTCTGGATTCCTTTACATGCTGCTGGAGTTGTTAATGGTATCGGCCACCATTGGGGTTACAGAAACTATGAATGCCCTGATGCGGCAACTAATGTTTTCCCTTGGGGATTTTGGATTGGCGGAGAAGAACTACATAATAATCATCATACGTTTGCTTCATCGGCCAAATTTTCCATAAAATGGTGGGAGTTTGATATTGGTTGGATGTATATACGCATTCTTTCTTTTTTAGGTTTAGCTAAGGTTAAAAAATTACCTCCCAAATTAGCTAGAGAGGAAGGTAAGTTGCAGGTTGATTTAGATACAGTTAGAGCAGTGGTTTCTAATCGATTCCAAGTGATGTCTAATTATTATAAAAGCGTAATTAGACCTATACTCAAATATGAGAAAAATAACAGTATAGAAACTAAAGAAGATAAAAAGTTATTCCAGCGAGCAGGGCGTTTATTACGTCGAGAAGACAGGCTCTTAACTACCAAAGCTAAAACTCGCCTACAAAGCTTGTTAGATGCCCGTGAACAATTGCGTGTGGTTTACAGTTATAAGCAGTCTTTACAAAATGTCTGGTTGAAAACCGCATCGAGTCAAAAAGAGTTAATAGAGGCATTGCAACAGTGGTGTCGTCAGGCTGAAGAATCAGGTCTTGAGGTATTAAGACAATTTGCTCAGCAACTCAAAGGATATGTTCCTGCCTATTGAATTCAATGAATGGGGATGGTTCCCCATTCATTTTTCCTCTATCAAAGATTACGTAAGCATTCGCCTTCATTTATTAAACGGTAGCATTGAGTACTTGTAGCCGTATTACGCTGTTGCTAATACGGGCTCAGTTATATGACTACCAAGTCACTGATTGCAATTAAAATCATTAGGGAAAACAACTGCAACACTATTATTCGGTCCATTTAGTATTACATTTCCTGCTCTTAGGCTGCACTGACCTATAGGGGGAGCCAGTTTTGCTGCGCTATTTTGTGGAGTAGAGTACATAGTAGCACTCACTGTATAGGGGCTTGATGAGCAGATGAGTTTTCCTATAGTTTTAGGGGCACTACCTCCTTGCAAAATGATCGATTTGCTAAGACCATTATCATTAGTGACATTGAATGCAACGTTGTTGTTGGGAAGTACAGGAGGGGAAGAAACAGCAACGTGGATTTCACATGTGTCATCACTTGCCAATACATATTGAGGAGCGGTGCTTAATATTATCGATAGAGATACAGCAATTGTTGTCTTTAGCATAATAACCTCATTTTAATTAAAATTATGTCTAATATTTGCTAATGTAACTAAAAAACAATTACTTTAGCTAAACCAAAGTATATTTAACCATCATTTATTGTAATTAAAGAATATACTTGTTTTTTCTTTACTATTTCCTAACATTAAAGAGCTAAAATTATTTGAAATTGACAGGTTAATGATTTTAATTTGTAGTATTATCAATAAATAGTTATTTAAAAACAGGGAGTTTTTATGGAAAAGATGGTCGCAATTGTAACGGGAGGAACAGGTGGAATTGGTTCAGCAATATGCCAACGCTTATCTTCCGATTTTAAAGTAATAGCCTGTTACTTTAAAGGTGGAAAACATGAGGAAGCGAAGCAGTGGCAAGAAGAGCAAAAACGATTGGGTTTTGATATTGATATAGTTTATGGTGATATAGCCCAATACAGTGATTGTGAGAAATTAGTAGCATTAGTTATGGAGCGATATGGCAAAATCGATACTCTAATAAATAATGCCGGGGTCACTAAAGATTGCTCCTTACGTAAAATGACTCCCCAATGCTGGCAAGAAGTAATGGATGCCAATTTAACTAGTGTATTTAATATGACTCGTAATGTAATTCCTGCCATGTTGGATAAGGGATATGGACGAATTATTAGTATTTCCTCAATAAATGGTCGAAAAGGACAGTTTGGCCAATGCAATTATTCATCTACAAAAGCAGCGTTATTCGGTTTCACTAAGAGCTTAGCCTTGGAAGTTGCTGCTAAAGGTATTACCGTAAACACTATATCCCCAGGATACATTGAAACACCGATGCTTGCGGCAGTAAAAGAGGAAGTTTTAAAGTCCATAATAGCAAATATTCCTATAGGTCGATTAGGTTATCCAAAAGAAGTTGCAGATGCAGTAGCCTTTTTAGCCTCTCCTGATAGTGGTTTCATTACAGGAGCTAACTTAGATATTAATGGCGGCCAATATATGTAATAAAAGCGTCCTCTTGGCAAGAGATAATTTTTTGCCGAGAGGGCTGGCTGAATAGCGATGGAATGCGTTGCAGTAAATAGAAAGAGAATACTATGCAAAATTATAATGTGGCATTAATTACTGGTGGTACAGGGGATATAGGTACAGCGGTTGCCAAACAATTAGATTCAACTTATAAACATGTCGTTGCTCTAGATTTGATCTCAGAGGAGACTGGGAAATCATGGATGCAAGATTTGTTCGAGGAGGGATATAGAAATATTTCTTTCCGACATATGGATGTTACTGATTTTGAACAGTGTCATAAAGTGATTGATTCTATTATTAAAGAATATGGTAGTGTCGATGTGTTGATTAATAATGCGGGCATTACTCGAGATGCTGTATTTACAAAAATGACAAAGCAACAATGGGATGATGTATTAAGAGTCAATCTTGATGGAATGTTTAATGTAACTCGACAAGTAGTTGAGTGTATGAAAAACCAAGCATCAGGGAGAATAGTGAATGTTTCTTCAGTGAACGCTCAAAAAGGCCAGTTCTCTCAAACCAATTATGCTGCGTCCAAGGCAGGAGTCTATGGCTTTACTAAAAGTTTAGCGCAAGAATTAATGATGAAAAACATTACGGTGAATAGTATTTCTCCTGGCTACGTCAATACGCGTTTGATGCAAGGTATTCGGCCTGATATTTTAGATGACATTATCAATCTTATTCCTGCAAAAAGACTTGCTGAGCCTCAAGAAATAGCATGGGCAATAGAGTTTTTAATTAGTGAAAAAAGCCGTTATATTACTGGTGCTAACCTTAGTATAAATGGCGGTTTACACATGTACTAAAATAAAGGATATTAGTTATAAAAGGGATTTAGTATCTATTAGCCCTAATCTATTAGGGCTAATAGATTAGGGACATATAAGTTTTTTAACTTTTGAGAAAATGATGAGTAGATTAATAAAGAAATACAAAAATCGTAGACTCTACGATACTGAAACCAGTCAATATATTACTCTTGAACAATTACAAAGCTATGTGGTTGATGGCATTTTATTCAAGATTGAAGATTCAGAAACAGGGAAAGATCTTACTAATTCCATCCTGTTACAGATCATTGTTGAGATGGAAGCCGGTCCAACTCAATTTTTGTCTTCAGATATTTTACGTCAGATTATTTCTTTGGCTAATCATCCCATGCACGTTTCATTAAAGGCAATGATGGAGCAAATGTTTCATTCTATGGAGCAACCTTTGCAAAGTAATCCTTACCAGCAAGCAACGGAAGTTTGGAAACAACAAATGCAGCAAATAATGCAACAGTGGCAGAAAGTATTTAAAAGTTAAAGTGTTCGTAGCTCAGGCAATACCAACCATGCGCAGAGCCGGAGTGTACGCGAAGGTTACATGAGGATTCGAGCCCAGTGCCAACAAAGCAATTCACCGATACAGTAGAGTTTCGAAAGAGCTCTATTTCTTTTACTAATTTGTTGTCTCTATATATTTGAGGCAACCGTTTTCTTTCTATCATTTGCATGTAATAAGAGAAACATATGAAGAGGTTTTATACTCATTTCACTGTAATCCCCTTTATTGTGCACTGCAATATTTTTTTATATAACGTATTGACAAAATATAGGTATAAGTACTAATATTAAATTGTGCAGTGCAACATTTTGTGGAGAATATCATGAACCAACCAAATTTCGATAAATGGAGTGACATGGCTAAAAAAGTGCAAGAGCCTTTCAAAGCCATAACTGAATTAAATGTGAAAACCTTACAGGGATTAACTTATTTAAAACCAGAAGAACTGGCTCAAGTAAAAAAACCTGAAGAAATGCTGGAAAAGCAAATTAATCTAGCTGTTGAGAATGGTCATAAGGCATTAGATTATCTACAACAGTCTTTCAAAATTATTGAAAAAGCAATGTTAGGCTTTCTACAAGAAGCAAAACAAAATGCTGAAGGAAAGAAATAATAATCTTCATCCAATAGTTATTGCTTAAAGACCTGTTTGAAATCAAACAGGTCTTTTTATTTTAAACTAATCTAAATCTGTAATAGCACAGGCGTTCCCTATGTCAAATCCCACAATCTCTTGATAATGGTTTTTTCGGTAGAACTATTTGCACATTAATCCCTTTAATAGTAGGACTACTTTGAGCCTCTTTTAAATAATCAACTAGCGGAACGTCTACTACTTTACCTAACTGAGAAGAAGCCTGCCTAAAATATAACTGACCGTTTTTCCTGATAGCAAAACCCAGATGGGATACATTTAATGAAGTACCTATGATTTTGCGTAAATCCCAATTAGGTCTAACTATTTGGATTATTGCCCCATGCGGCATTTGTGAAAATAAATAAAGGTTTGGTTGGTTATCTTTAGTGAATAAGGCAGTAAAGGGAATATAAGGTATTTTTACTGTAGCCACTTCTAAATGACTACCTTTCATCTTTAGTTCATCTAAAAGGTTTTGTTGTCTTATTTTATCCGGGTTTTGCACTCTAATTGTGGATAAATTTTTATGAGCATACCAACTAGGTTTATCAATTAAAGCTACAGCATATATAGCCACGGGTTGTTTTTTTTGATCTTGAATATCAAGGGTAATATCTTTAAGTATGCCTCTTTTTTGGTTATTTATATTCCAGTCTAAAGACATGAAATGATTACGATATATGTAAGCTACTTTGCCGTTTTTATAACGGTCCAATTTCTGACATTGTTTAAATGATTCAACGGAGTCAGCTAATGCTAAGGAGAGTACTGTATTGACAAACGTATCACAATCAAAAGCATCTACTCTGTATTGGGGGTATTGATCAAAATGAGCTTTGGCTCCTTCTCCCAAAGCACCAAGCTCATAAACTTTACCTAAAAAATGATTGCTTATCCAATTTATTCGTTCTGCCATTGAAGTGTTCGGCATGGAGTTAAGTGTATGATATAGTTCCTTAATAGTTACATCAGCTTGATCTTGGATAGCTGCTGAGTCAATTGCGTAACTAACAAAATTGATCATAAAAAGAGTAATCAATAGTAAATATCTGGGAAGGGCAATAGTGTATTTCATAGTCCGTTTGTTCTACTTAAAGTATAAATTTTGCTACATATTACCTCTTTTTAAGGTAAGGAGGCAAGAATGCTGAATATAATTTGGTTAGGAATGATACTCGTTTCTATAGTCGTAGGTGTTATTGAAGGACACATAGATGAAGTGGTGCGCGCAGTAACTGATTCAGCCAAACTTGGATTTGAGGTTGCTATTGGTCTAACAGGGATTATGACTTTATGGCTTGGTATTATGTCTATTGCAACAGAATCTGGTTTAGTTGCCTTATTAGCAAAACTTCTCAAACCCATTTTAAAGCGTTTATTCCCGGATGTTCCTGTAGAACATCCAGCCATGGGGGCTATGGTAATGAATATTGCGGCCAATATGTTGGGCTTGGCGAATGCGGCAACTCCCTTTGGTTTACAAGCAATGAAGGAATTGCAAAGTTTAAATACCCGCGTCACGACAGCTACTAATGCAATGTGTACCTTTTTGGCTATTAATACTTCAAGCGTACAATTAATTCCAGCTACAGCGATTGCCTTTTTAGCGGCAAATGGTAGTACTAATCCTAGCAGTGTGATTTTGAGCTCACTTGTAGCCACTATAGCTTCGACTGTTGTGGCCATAGTTGCAGTAAAACAATTTGCTAAGTGGCGTTGTTTTCGAGTGGAAAGGACGGATAGTTTATGAATGGATTGGCCAATCAAATATCCAATTGGATGTTTCTCGCTTTTATTGTTGGTATTCCCTTATATGCTGCAATAAAAAAAGTTAATGTATTTGATGCTTTTATTATTGGGGCTAAAAAAGGATTTGAGACAAGTGTGGGTATTATTCCTTATCTTATAGCGATGATGGTAGCAATTGGTATGTTGAGAGCCTCAGGTTTTTTTAACTTGATGGATCAGCTTTTGGCTCCTCTTATGGCTAAAATTGGTATGCCCCCTCAAGTATTACCTTTAGCCCTAATTCGACCTTTTTCAGGAAGTGCCTCTACAGGCGTTATGGCCGAATTAATTCATCAATATGGCGGGGATTCTTTAATCGCTAAAACTGCGGCGACTATGATGGGGAGTACCGAGACAACATTTTATGTCATCGCGGTTTATTTTGGTTCGGTTGGAGTTAGGAGAACTAGGCATGCAATTCCTGCCGGATTACTTGCTGATTTGACAGGCATTATTACCTCCGTTCTTATCTGTCGTTATTTATTCGGATAATGCAGTGTATACTGCTTTTTTTATTTAAGGATGCGTAGCCCTGATTGGACGAAGTCATAATTCGGGCGGCGTTATAAAAGCTTAAGTTAACGCCATTACGTGAGCACTTGCGCCGTCTTCGATTGTTCGGGAAAGGTTGGTTAGCCAATATCACTTTTCTTTTTAGAGCCTGAGCGGCTTGCTTCTTCGAATTGTTTTAACTGTGAAAATAAAGTTTTGGCTTTCGTCCTAAAAGCAGACATTTCCCTAGACGATATTGGAGCCGCTGTCGGTATTCCAACAGTTGTTGGGTTTCTTGGCTGATTATTTACATGTAGTTCGTAATGGCAATGCGGCCCTGTAGCCAAACCAGTTTGCCCAACATAACCAATGACTTGACCTCGTTTAACTCTACTGCCTTTTGATAATCCCTTTTGAAATTTAAGCATATGACCATATACAGTACTATATTTCCCATCATGTTTAATTTTTATCATATTACCATAGCCATTATGTCTGCCTATAATAGCAATAACCCCATCACCAGTGGCTTGTATGGGGGTTCCTATAGGAGCTGCTAAATCAATCCCTTTATGAGCTCTTTTATAATGTAATATCGGATGATATCTGGATACAGCAAATGTAGAGCTAATATGGCTGAATTTGATGGGGTAACGAGAATATGCCTTCTTTAAACTCTCCCCTTGTGGCGTATAGTAATCAACATCTCCTGATGCTTTCGTATGACGCACTGCTTGAACTGTTTTTCCGCGATTAGTATAGGATACTGCAAGTATATCTCCAATGCCGACTTTTTTATTTTCTACATAAAGAGTGTTATAAGCGATGGAAAATTTATCTCCTGTGCGTATAGAGTGAGCAAAATCGATTTCTTTATGTAATATTTGTGTCATTTGGCGAATTAGCTTAGAGGGAATATTTAAGCGTTGTGCTGTAACGTATAACGAACCTTTGACTGTGCCAACAGCATATTGGCTACGGCTCGTTGTTTTTTTGGAGTCTATGCGTGTTTTATATATAGCTCCTTGCCTATAGATCGTTAGTGTTTGAATGTCATTCATTGGAATAACTAGTTTTTCTAGTTTATTTTTATTGATTAAAAATTGTAGCTTTTGGCTCGGTTTAATTGCTGTGAGCACTCTAGCATGGGGGTTTCTGTGCAATACCGCGTGTAAATTCTGTGCGCTCAATCCCAAGCGATGAAAAATAGTTGCCATTGAATCGCCTGCTCGGGGATTAATTGTTTGCCAGACATTATCTTTTACTGCTTTTTTCACCGCTTCTTTTACTGTTTTTACTTGAGGCGGTGTCGGCTGAGTTTGTTTTGCTACCTGACTCGGCGCTTTTGCTAAGGGCTTGGTTTGCAACGCTCTATTTTCAGCATGTCGTGCAAATTGAAGGGACGGAGCATCTGCAAGCTGATGCTGAGATGATATATCACTAATAAGATCATTTTTCTTGTTATGAGAAAAATGATTCACAAGATAATAAGGTAAAGAAAAGGCAATAACTAATGCAAAAGACATTAATATCTTTGAAGGCTTACCTGATTGTTGTTTGGGGATATTGGGTCTTTTATCCATCTTTTGCCTATACTACTGTCATCCGGAAGAATGCTGTTTGTCTTATTTACAATCAATATATCACAGTCATTACATGGAAGTGACCGCTATTTAAGGTCAATAAA
>NZ_LN614827.1:4067500-4181563 GCF_000953135.1 Legionella fallonii LLAP-10
GAGCACATATTGGGAGCAATGAGCCCCCTCAAAATAACTGTTGCAGCCTTGATGCTGCACTGCACCAAGGCTGCATTGATTTGACATTTAGGTTCTACTTATCATGCCGGCTCAATTAACTAAACGCCCAGTAACAATTTAAAGTGCCTTCATAAATTCAGTCAAATCAGATTTCTCATCCGGTGTTAAATGCAATTGCAGTATCACATTAAAATACTCTACCGTATCTGCTAATGTTAATAAGCGACCATCATGTAAATAAGGAGGAGAATCTTTTATTCCACGTAAAGGGAAGGTTTTTATAGGCCCGTCACCAACAGCCTTCATACCATTAACCATTTGTGGCGCGTAAAACTTCTCTGTTTGTAAATTATGCATGGTGTTATCGGTATAATACGGCGGGGTATGACAGCTAGCACATTTTGCCTTACCAAAAAAGAGGGCTTGTCCTCTAAGCTCAGCGGGGGTGGCTTTAACAGGATCTAATTTGCCCTCCCAATTTAATTTTGGTGCCGGTGGGAAATCTAGAAGCTCCTGAAATTCAGCCATGAAATGAACTTGGCTACCGCGCTCCAGGATATTAACTCCTTTCTTAGTAGCAATAACCGGATCTCCATCAAAATAAGCACCTCTTTGTTCAAATTCGGTAAAATCCTCCACTGATTTTAAAGCACGTTGAGAACCAAACAAACGTTGTACATTGAGCCCGCGTAAAGTAGGAGTCGTAATCCTATGTCTAAATTCTTGTGGGCGTGCATCACCAGCCTCATGAGTTGCTTTATTCGTATGGCCATTGGCATGACAATCAAAGCAGGCGACTCCACGGCTAGGTTTCACACTACGCCTATCTTCAGTCTGGTTAAACTGTTGCTGTGGAAAAGGAGTAAGAAGTAGTCTTAAACCTTCTAGCTGCTTGGGATTGAGAATACCGTTAAATAATTCATAGTAATTCTCAATAGTAACTAATTTCCCCTGTGACACATCACCTAAATCAGGTCTGGTTGTTAAATAAATTGGCGCGGGGAACGGTGGTAAAAAATGGTCGGGAATATCATAATCCAGATCAAACCGAGTTAAATCTCTATTTTCCTGCTTATTAATTTCATCAATTTCAAATTTGGGAAAAACCATACCGCCTTCGGAATGATTCGGATGAGGCAAGGGTAAAAAGCCCTTAGGAAATAATTTTTTTCCTTTGATTTCTTCTGGGGTCATAGCACCTAACTGCTCCCAAGTCACCCCCTGAGGCAATTTAACTCTAACTCCTTCCTGAATTGGCTTACCATTAGACATGGTTGTCGTTTTTGAGGGATTATTACTTAAATCATAGCGTTGCTGTAGCAAATCCTGCTGTTTCCTCTCAATTGCCGGTTTTGCAGCAGTCATTCGTTGCAAGATAGTTTGAAAAGTCTCATTAATTACAACAGGCGCATAACTTGATGGGACAGGCTTCTGTTCAGCAGAAGATGATTGATCGCCCGCGTAAACGGCAGAACAAGTACTGCTAGCAAGTAATAGCAATACTAGAGATTTTTTCAGCATCGTAAGTTCCATTTATCATAATGACAAGAATTTTTCCATCATAAAATACTTATAAATTCAATGCAATAAAACTATTTTAGACATCCTATTAAAATATTAGTCCCTCTTTTTAGGTGATTTCGCATACCGCAAAATCCTGTAGTATAATTTATCAGCAATTCTAGATTTTTACTAATCAAACACTCACAACTAACAAATAGGATTTCACTATGTTGTATGCATCTATAATAAAAAAATCTTTGGTTTTTGGTGGATTATATTTATCACTTCATGGTGTATTTGCGACAAACTCTATAGGCCCAACCACTGAAAAAGATCAAATGTCGCGCCAAATTTTTATGTTGGAGAAAGCACTAGCTCCTAAAAGCGCTAAAAATGTTGCATTAGTATGGGCTGAAGCGGTGAAAAACAGAAATGGAGCCGTACAATACATGCTAGAGTGTCCAGACTTACAAAGCACGAGTCTTAATCACTTTATAGAACTCAATTGGGTGACTGGAGTATCTAGTCCTTGGGTAGCAAGCTATACCATCACCCCTCAGCAACCGCAAAAAAACATCTGGAGATATGTAATTCAATACAAACTTGCTGCCAGCGATGTTATTAACTGGAGTAATGTAGATGAAATTAGCGTGGTACGAATTAGCAATGAGGTTAATTCATCACAACAATGGTGCATTAAGCAATTGAAACAAAGCTCACCAAAAAATAATTAAGATTAGAAATGCCTTATCCTTTATCCATTCAGTAAGTCGGGCCATTATTAGCCCGACACTTTCCCAATAAAGATTATAAATTATTAAGCTTTAAATTTTGTTCTGCCTCTTCAACTGCTTCAATTGATGCAGATTTTTTATAAGGAAAGAATGAATTAGAATTGCCTATTGAAACTAACCAGACAATAGCATTAGCCAAAGCTTTCACCAGATTTCCAAGATACTCTCCCCAGTTTAGATCTCTTTCTAACACTGGCTTTGCTTCATCGATAGCTGCGTTACAGTCAATATTAAACTGTTGTCCTGCCTTTTTGGCATCCCCACGCGGTTCTTTTAGCAAAGCAGCATGGTATTTATTTCTACACTGTTCTAAACTCTTTAGCAGAATTGTTGCCCGCTCAGCAGCTTCTGGTAAATTATGGTCAATTTGATTGATTTTATCGCGAAGAGTACCTAGTATACCGTCAATCTTAGATATACTTGATGCAACTGATTTGTGATACAGCTCTTCTTGTTGTATGCCTTCACCGTTCTCTTTCTGAGTAGCTATTTCACTTTGAATGGTTTTTAGTTCATGAGGCGTTGTAGATTGCTCGTTAACCTGAATAATTTTATTACCAAAACAATTTTCAAAAAAATCGATCATCCGTTGTATAGAAAAATAGGCGAAACACATAACAATGGCATAGTATTCATCTGAAGTTGTATGATACAACGTATGGTTATCAGAAAATTGACCAGGACTCTTTCCTGGATCAAGCAATGCAGTCCAATCATTATCTGCTGCATTAATGAGCATAGATTTCAGTGGTTTTTGCATAACGCTTTGTTGCTTTTCACCGGCATCGCCGCGATCTTGAATCTCGTTGGCTACAGTATAAGCATCATAGCCTGTTTTATCTTCAAAGCAGATGTTCTTATTGTTGGCACTCGCTAATACGTCATGAAAACCTTGCCAACCACAACAGTGCAGAGTGATCTGGGGGCCTTTATATTTATTAAGTGCCTCAATCATTCCTGCAAAGGTAGCTTGCTTAATATTATCACCATCTTGATTTCGTGGAATAAAGACACCCATACCATAAGGAATTAATACGATATCGGTGGTATGCGTCTGAGCAGCAACAGCTAAGATTTGTTCCATAGTGACTCGCGAATGCTCTTTCACATCAAGCAGAGTCGATTGAATATCGCCATTAAAATTCCTATATTCAAAACCAGTGACACTCAAAATGTTTGTTTTTTTCCCTATTGATAGAGGATCAGCCATCACTTGCTTGAAATAAAACATAGATTCACTAGATTTATTCTTTTCTCCGTCGACATCAAATACCCTAGGTGCAGAACAATAATGGAAGCAATGAGCAAAAGCAAAAAGCATGGATGTATTCAACCATTCTTCATATGCTTGTTGTGAAGGCCATCCTAAAGCATCCCAATGTTGTATATGCAAAGGGCCAGAGGGATCGTTAAAAGCAGGATGCTTAAGAAAACAAGAACGAACTGTAACATTTTTATTTTCCATTATCCTGGGAAGTATTATCGGATTTTCGCTTTTTTGTACCATTAAATACTTATCAAAAAATTTAACGGGTAAATTAGTAAAAAGTCTTGTTGAATCAAGCATGCGCTCGTGAAATTCTGGTTCTCCCTTTTGTGAAAAATTCCCGACTATACTTTTTGCGGGTAATTCTTTTCCTCTTTTCTCAACTTCAACCGCTGCAGATGCGGAGGATAAAAAATATTGCCTAGTATGAGGCGCTGGCGGCCATTGGGCGAGTAAAGGGTTACGTACATTAGCGGCTGGCATGGAGGTTCCTTAATTAAAGCATGTATTATCTATATACATACAGTTACCAATAAAAGCATACTGTCAATTATATCATATTTGATAAGAAATCGTTCGATTTCGTATTAATTTTAAACAATAATTGTGTTCCTGTTCGTTTTCACCTGGTTTCTGTCATTTAAGCACTCCATGGTGTGGAGAAGAGACGTTGATGTTACACAACTATTACTAGGAGCAATTAAAACTGGCTTTTTAAATTTTGAAGAGATAACTACATAAATATCCTAGCAGTTCCGAATAATTGAAAAAAATTGAACGTACGAGCCCCATTCAAAACATTAAGTATCATAACAAAGCAAACAACGATCAGTTGTCTATAATTTAAAGAAGAGGATCGCCATGGAGGGCTTATGTACCACTTCAAAAATAAAGACCGTATTACTATCTACGAAAATTCAGCACGAGACATGACTGTTGTTCAGGGCAACTCTACTGTTATTTACCCTTTTTATAAATCATCCGGCCATAATAGCCAGAGTGATCAGACCTGGTTTCCATGGATGGGCTATTTCGATCTCCATCCCGGACAGAAAAATCAACTGTACATGGTTAAGCCTAATACACAAAGCATGTCAGCATCTTCTATAGCCATCATTCAAAAATATCTAGGTGCGGGCGATAAAGCTACTAATTTTATCAGCCGCATGGGGAATGATGAGGCTCTAGCCATTTCTTGCTCTTTGGGAGGGGGTGAATGGCATAAATATCCAAAGTTTCGCGAAGAAATTATCACTGCGGATGCCACCAAAAGTTATATCAAACTGCTTGAGCTTGAATCTGTAAAAAAAATGGTACTAAAAGCCCCTAAAACAAACGCTCCTGTTTCTTTTAAAGGAAAGGGCTGTAGTGGTGAGGCGATGGAAGTTCAGGCCGCCATGGCTACCGCAATGGAAAATGTTGTATCAAAAGAGACACCCAAATTCGTATCTGCTTATTCGGTTCAAGATAAGAAAAGATTCCCGAAGACTAATGAGCTTGCAGGTATTGCCGAATTGTCACATGCAAAAGCAATCAGGGATAGTTATATAAGCAAACTTAGTTCCATGAAAAAACTATCATCACCACAGCCACAAGACAGTGAAGCATTAAAGAGTAGTGTGAGACTTGGGCCTGGCAAATAAAAAAAACGCATGGTTTATACTAGACTTTAATCGACACCAAGCGGTCATTTAGTCATAGCATTCTATCGTTATGGGAAGTTGCGGTGATGATTCTATAAGACGTGCTTGTTACTCGCTACGCAAAGAGGCCATAGGCTCTAATTTTGCAGCACGACGTGCCGGGTAAAAGCCAAAGAAAATTCCGGTAGCGGCAGAAACTAAAAAACCAGCAATAGGAGGCAGCCAGTAAATAGAGAAGGTCCAATCACTAAAATAGGCCACTATACGGGTAAAAATTAGACCTAAAAGCACGCCAAGAATGCCTCCTAATAGTGAAAGCATCACTGACTCCACAAGAAATAAAGCCTGAATCTCGCTATTTTTAGCTCCTACTGCCTTTCTAATACCGATTTCTTTTTTGCGTTCACTCACAGAAACTAACATGACATTCATTACCCCTATGCCGCCAACTAGAAGTGAAATTCCGCCGATGACCGCCAGTAATAAGGTAAAAATATGCCCCTGACTTTCCATGCTGGCTATAATTTGTTTTGCACTACGAGGAAAAACACTCAGCTTGGGCACCAGCGAACTAATAATTTGTTTGATCTCTTCGATAACTTCATCGATAGGACTATCTGGTTTAAGCAGGATTACCGCATTATTGATCTTAGCCTCTTTGCTCACTAAAGCCATGCCGGCTAAAGGAATAATAGCCGCTTGATTAATGTCTTCATTAAAAAATCCGTTTTCTTTCCAACGATCAGCAATACCAATAATGGTGTATAAAGATTGGCCTATGCGTAACTGCTTACCTACCGGATCATCCATGCTAATCGCTTTTATCTGCCGAGCCAATCCGTCCCCAACCACACAAAAATGTTCAAACGACGCTAAATAAGAAACAAAATGCCCCTGGGATAAGGCAATATGAACAATACTCGCTAAATTTTCATCAGCGCCAATGACAACGCCTTGCATCAATTTACCTTGAAAACTCAAGGGTTGATAAGCCGTACTATATGGCGCAATTTTTACTATAGAAGGAATTCGTTCTGCCAGCTGCTGCCATTGAGCAGAGGATAATGAATCATCTCCACTATGTGATTTGCTGGGTGTTTTTTGATAAACAGCAACAGCAAGTAAATCAGTACCTAGCGCTTTAAATTGTTCTAGCGCTTTTTCTGTAGCCAGCTGACCGCAGCTGATTAAGGCAACTACGGCTGCTGTACCAACCAAGATACCTAAAACAGCTAAAAAGGAACGTAATTTGGAAGAGGTCAAATTGACTAAAGCCTGCTGACAATGACTAATAAGCTTCATGATGCCGATTCACCCACAATAAGACCATCGGCAATAGTAATTCGTCGCTTGCATTGAGCCGCTACATGTTCATCATGAGTCACCATGATAATGGTACGACCTTCGGCATGTAAGGCTAAAAATAGATTCATAACTTCAGTGCCTGTTTTTGAATCAAGCGCCCCTGTAGGTTCATCTGCAAGCAGTACTTGCGGCTCAGTAACCAAAGCTCTGGCTATTGCTACCCGCTGCTGCTGACCTCCTGATAGTTGGGTCGGTCGATGATGAGCATACTGGCGCATACCAACATGCTCCAAGGCATTTAATACTTTTTCTTTTATCTCTCCTGCATGCTCTCCCCTATAAGTCAGGGGCAAGGCCACATTTTGCATCGCAGTAAAACGAGGTAACAAATTAAATTGTTGAAAAACGAAACCTATACTCTGATTGCGCAGCGTAGCAGATTCATCATCGCTTAAGCCGGCGACGTTTCTATTTTTTAAGGCGTACGTACCAGAGTCTGCTTTATCTAATAAACCTATTATATTCATCAACGTCGATTTACCAGAACCTGACGCGCCAACAATAGCAAGCAAATCGCCTTGATGAACAGTCAGAGACACTTCTTTTAGTACAGTAGTACTCACGCCATCAAGAGAATAGGTTTTTACCAAATCGGTTAACTGAATCAGAGGGCCATCATTAGCATTCTTCTTAACTTCGCTGTGGTATATAAAAGCATGATGCGGTCTAGAGTCAGGCAAAGTACGAGGCCGGGCGCTGTTTTGACGAAGCCATCCGCCACTGCAGTAGAGTTTGGCCAGAAGCTTATTCATAAACCACCACATCGCCTGCCTTAAGACCAGACTCAACAACGACTGAATTAGCCTGGGCAGTACCTGTGGTGATAATCCTTCGTTCCAAAGTACCATTGGCCAGCTGTAACGTAACCACGCTGTTGCCTCGTTCCCTTCTTACTGCCGCAATAGGAACTAATAATTGATTATTACTTTCTGCATTAACTTCAATGGCTGCACTCATCCCTACTTTTATCCATGGTTGTTGTTCAGGAGTTAAAGAGCCCACCTCAACAACCGCAGTAAATGAAGGTAAACCACCATTACTGGAATTAGACGCTTGGGCATTGACCGCCACTAAAGTTCCTTTTAATTGATGTTTACCAAAGGCAACGCCACTAATAGTTGCTTTCATCCCCGGATGAATTTTATCAATATCTATTTCGGGAACATCAATTTCCACACTAATACCACTTAAATCACCTACTAGAGCTAAAACCTGCCCTGACTTTACTGAAGAGCCAACAGTTATCCGAGTTGCTTTGTCTTCCCCGGTCTTCGGTGGATAAAGCATCACCCCATTACCCGGAGCTTTCAAACGAATGACATTATGATTAGATGTCAAAACTTTTCTCAGCTTCTCAAAATCAGATAAACTTAGCGCAGAGAGCTTTTGTGAGTTATTTTCATCTATTTTTTCCAACATTTCCGTGAGTTTATGCGTTGCTTGCATCAAAGTAACCCGCGCCGTATCTATACCTGATTTTTCACTTAGATAATTATTTTTAGATAACAATCCCGCATTCCACAAATCCTGGGTACCAGAGAATTTAGCCTTTGCAATAGTGTAATTATCTTTCGCTTTTAGATAATCGGTCAAAGTATCATTATATTGTTTTTGCAACTCATTGGAGTTTAAGGTTAAAACTACATCACCTTTTTTAACCATTTGCCCATAATGAAAATTCATGGATTCAACCACTGCCTCCATAGGGCTAGTCAAAGTACTTTCATGCAAGGGTTGAATTGTTCCAGTAAAATGCAATGTTTTATGTAAAAGCTGAGGTTTTACTTCATAAGTTTGCTTAACGGTAGCCTGAGTAGTCGTTGGTTTCTCGTGACCGCCACAGGAAACGAGGATTAAAGCTAAAATCGCTCCAATTGTCGATTTGCAATATTTATTCATCCGCCATACCTTAGTTTAATGTGCCAGTAGTCCAGCGTCGTTCCTAAAGTCCGTTGAAGTGCTGATAACTGATTAAGATACGCAATCTTTGCTCCTATTAATCCCGATTGCGCTTGAATTAGCTGATTCTGCGTATTGTTCACATCCAAGGCACTTGAAATTCCAGCCTGTAACTTCTTCTTTTCCAAAGCATAAGATTTTTCTGCTAGCTTCACCTGTTTTTGTGCCAATTGATAACGCTTAGCCAAACTTTGGATGTTATTAATGGTGTTAGTGATATTAGTAATTAATGCTCTTTTGGCTGCAATCAAATTAATTCGGTCTTTTTCTAAACGGATTTTAGCATTGACTAACTGGCTGCGCCTATTTAAATCATGCAAAGGGACCGTTAAAGTCAACCGTGCCGATTGGTTGACGTTTTTGCCATTGTATATTCCTCTAACGCCGCCATTTAGGCCAGTCACGTCATTGACGGTACCGCTTTGCACGCTGCCACCCGCATCCAATTGCCATAACTGTTGATTTTTTGCCGTCTTATAGGCGCGCTCGTCTGCACGTAGTGCCATTTTTTGCGCCAGGTACTGAGTATTATGATTAAGAGCTATTTCAATAGATTGTTGTAAATCAGGCACGATAATCTTGTCTAAAGTCACATCACTAGGTACTGATAAATGCATTTCCGGATCAAGACCTATGGTTTGTAATAAATCCTGGGAGGCGGTATTAAAATCATTTTCGCCTTGTTCTACCATTAAGCTTAATGACTCGATTTGGTATGACTGTTGAATATTGCCTGTGGGCTCCAACTGCCCTGCTTTTATTTTTTTCTCATTAATTTCATAAGATTTTTTTGCTTCAGCTAATTGCAAGCGCTGATTTTCTAAATTATTACCACTCAAAATGAGCGTTCTATAAGCGATAATAACTTGAGTAATTTGATCAACCACCGATTGTTTTAAACCTAGTTTATTCAATTGTTCCATATCAATAGCATTTAAAAGAGCAGCTTCATTTACCGATCGGCCAAAACCACGCAATAAAGGTTGAGTAACAGTAAGATTCAATATGGGATTATAACCATTATATATAGCAACATTATTATCTATGGATAAAGAGGCCTGAGTGCCTAATTTGTTTTTTAATTTAAGCTCTGGGCTAGCGACAAAGGTACGAGTAGTATCACTACCCACACCATTAAAGGTATTTTTTTGTATCACGCCGGATGCGCCAAGAGCGTACTGTAATTCAAACTCATTATGAGCTAAGCGTAGTTGATAACGTTGAATAATGCGATCTAATTCGACATTTTGAATATTGGGGTTATAACGTAAAGCCAATAAAATCGCCTCACGTAAGCTTAATTGATGAAGGCTTTTTTTACGTGATGAAGGAGAAGTAGGTAATTCAATCCAGTGATCTATCTCGTACTCAGGATTATTTATTGCCTCACGCAACCTAGCCCCAGCTTGCTCTACTCGTTGCGCCTCTTGCGCGGGATCATCAACCCAACTATATAACTTTTTGTTTGTGGAAGGCTTAGTCGCCGAGTAACCATTGAATCCCAACAAACTAAACAACAGAAATATCTGCAACAAGATAACGTTGGATCTCTTTCTAGAGTCTCTGACATAAGAGCAGTATGAAGAGAAACGACGCCCAGAACTGCGGCGTACACACCAGTACATGAAAATTTGATCACTGTGTCGACGAAGCAATTTCCCCCCCCAGTAGAGTCTGGAAAAAAATCTATTTTTGGGTAAAAAAAAGTTCACTAATATTATCGCTCGTGGTTTATTAATTACTTATCTAGCTAATCCCGGGACAGAAAATCTTTGCCTATCCTGCAAGCGTAATGCCGTCAAGGAACCACCCCACAGACATCCCGTATCTATAGCATGAATTTTAGGATTAGGACTCATCCCCATTAAGGCAGCCCAATGCCCGAAAACAATATCAACCTCTATATCCTTACGCCGCGGTACATTATACCAAGGATAAAGATTAGGCGGGGCCTTATCAATAGTACCTTTATACCCCAACTCTAATCGTCCGTCGCCATCACAAAATCGCATCCGTGTAAAATAGTTAGTAATGACTCTTAATCTATCTAATCCTGTTAAGTCATTAGACCAAATATCCGGCTGATTGCCATACATATGGCTTAGAAATTCTTTATAATTATCTCCAGAAAGAACTTTCTCTAATTCTTGTGCCAGATTTCTTGCTTGTTCTAAATCCCACATAGGAGCTATTCCCGCATGGCACATCACCACGTTTAACTCAGACGAGTAGTGCAAAATAGATTGTTTTCTAAGCCAATGCCCCAAACTCTCACCATCAGGAGCCTTAAGCACCCCTTGAATCGTATCGTCGCGCCCTTTCCATGGTTGATCACCAAAGAATGAACCCAGTAAATGCAAATCATGATTGCCTAAGGTAATCACTGGAGGAATTGGTAAAGAATGAATGAACCGCAGTACCGCTAATGACTCTGGACCACGATTCACTAAATCCCCCACAAACCATAATCGATCTACTTTTTCATCAAACTCAATTAATTCGAGCAAGCGTTGTAACGGTTCATAGCATCCTTGCAAATCACCTATAGCATAATCAGACACTACGTTTTGCTCCAAGCGTCAAAAATGATACGTCGTTATCTATGGTTTGCCACTTTCCAGTAGCAGATAGCTTCTGCAAAGGAGCGACAACAATGGCATTTTGCTGCTGAACAAATTGACTAGGATATTGAGCCTTATTAACTAATTCTGTTGCTGATAAAGTTTCAACTTTTCCGGTACTCAATTGCACCACTTTTACAGATTCCGGTAATGCCACTGCATATTCAGAAAAAACTACACCACTGTACATTTGTTGATTATGCGTTTGCTCAAAACGACTCATCACTGAGCCATCTGCATTACGTCGATGTAAGCCTAGAGATAAAAATCCATTTTGTGCCGCCTGCCAATTTTTATATTCGGGATGTTCACGCACAAACAATTGGAACATCTCTTGGCACATTAACATACCACCGGGAACCATAAGCAAGGGAGCCTTATTAATCATAATGAGACCTTCATCTAAGGCCTTAATCATCCATTGGATGAACTCAACCCCAATCGCTTGTTCTTTTTCAGCCAGGGTTTCCGGGACGCCTCCGGAGAAAGTTCCTGCACGGCCATAACGTCCCCCTCGACTCGCCAAACTCCTACCCATATTTTCAGTAATATACCGTTGGATGGCGATAGCATCTGCCCTTATTAAAATGGCACCTAAAGTACCCGCAGAACGGGAATCTTCGTTCAATAACGCGAGCCAAACCGCTAGTATTTGCGGATTAGAGGCTATCCAAGCAAAGCCACTAGCCGGCATTAAGGCTCGTGCGATTAACAAATTGAGACGACGACGAAACTCTACATCAGACTCTTTCTGAAAATCATAATCATAATAACTACCAGTACTATTTAAGCTTTCTAACAAGGGATTCCATTGCTTTAATAGTTGGCCACCGCTATCAAATACGTTGATCCGATAGTCAACAAATAACTTACCTATGCCTTGCAAAATGGCGGCAGAATAAAGGGCATATTGCCACTGCTTTTGCTCTTCGGATATTGGTTCAGAACCGTCTTGAACCATGAACTCCTGAAATAAACTTAAAGCAGCTTCAGTACGATTTAAAGCATGATCGACTAATCCACCTAATTGCGAGTAATAGCTGTTGGTCGTTTCTGGCAGGTTTTGACAATAATTCACTAAGTTTTCGATAAGAACGAAACACAAACTCTCATAACGAGACGCTTCTAATTGTGTTAGCTCTTTCATTTTCTGTAATAATATCTGGCGTTTTTCTTCTGCCAAAAACTGAGAAGCAGCAACATGTCGCACTAAATCTTTCAAGGATCTAGCTTGCGCAGACAAGGGATTTTTTCGTTGACGATGAAACAAGACAACCTCCACATTCAGTTATTACTTAATTTTACACTAATTGGAAATAAATTTCGCTAGTTGGACATATTCAGAGACAGAAATTTGTTCTGGCCTTCTACCTCCATCTATTCCTAAATCAGCTAATTGAGCAAAAGAAATAATACCTTTTAAATTATTAGTCAGGGTCTTACGCCTCATTGCAAACGCACTGGTGACTAATTTCTGTAGTACATCTATCTCAACGATATCAAAAGGAGGGGTTTGATAAGGAATAAGTCGCACTATTGCAGAGTCCACTTTTGGGCGTGGATCAAAAGCTTCTGGTGGCACATCAAATAAATGCTCCACCTCACACCGATATTGCAACATCACACTTAATCGTCCATAAGCCTTGGTATCTGGTGCCGCAGCCATGCGATCTACCACTTCTTTTTGCAACATAAAGTACATGTCTTTTATAAACGGCGTAAATTGTAATAAGTGAAATAGTAAAGGAGTGGAAATATTATAAGGTAAATTACCAATGATTCTTAAACCTGTACCAAACTGACCGTAATCAATAGTTAAAGCATCAGCTGAAATTAGTTGTAATTTATTCTGAGCAATTGGTAATTGACTTAAATACTGCTGTAAATCCCTATCTATTTCCACTGCGAGCAAATGATCCAATTGACGCAATAAAGGTTGGGTTAATGCCCCTAAACCAGGACCAATTTCCAATATATTGTCAGTCGCTTGGGGGTTAATAGAACGCAAAATTTGGTCTATCACGCCACCATCTTGCAAAAAATTTTGTCCAAAACGTTTACGTGGGCTATGCCTCACTTTATATCACCTACAAAAACGAAAAGAGAATTATACCTTGGTTAAAGCAGTTATACTATTTACTAATGAGATTAAGTATAAAAACAGTCCACTTTAGCATAGATAATGCTCTATTTGAGCATTATCTTGAATGATAAGGCGGGGTGGGGCAAAACAGGGGAAAAACTCTGCAATGTAAAATACTGTAAAAAATATCGCTATCAATTACTATTCATAAATACATAATGGCATCAACTGACACCATTATGTAAGCAATTATTTAAATGTTGAAGTCGCTGCGATATGTTTCCTCTTCAGATGGTTGATGCTCGTCGTACTCATTGTAGTCTTCGAACTCTATGCAATCTTCGTACTCTTCATTATCTAACGGTGCTTGTAGAACCGCTTTTTTTTGAATGACTTGTTCCTCATATCGCTCAGCAATAACATCCTCTATTTCACTCTTAAGCCAATAGGAGAAGAAACCAGCCGACTTTTGGCTATATACTTTATGACTTGTATCTTTTTGTCTTGCGTCAACCCTTCGATGGCTTTTACCTTTTTGAGAGGGCTCTCTTGTCTCTTTGGGCTGGACTACTGTATCGTCTATATCGTCAATAGTTGGATCAATTTTTCCATTCATTATGCATCCTTCGTTAAGATTTAAACTAATGATATTATTGTCAATTAGGATGAAAGGCAAGCAATAAGGGATTTTTTGAGCGGCTAATTATAAATTCTATGTCAATCAAATAAGGACAATACTAGTGCCGTGCTTATTGTTCTTCTCAATACAGTGACACTATGGTTATTTTTAAATTTATCTAGCATAAATTTCCAATCATGATGTAAAATTAAAACACAATAGCCCTCTTCCCAAACTGGCTGTGGTAAGGAAAGTGCAAGGGGACACGGAGCGCAGAACCAGCGTGTACACAGACAGAGTACATGCGGATTTGAGTACCGTATCGACGAAGCAATTTCACACCCCAGTTGAGTTTGGAAAGAGGTCTAATAAATTCCAGAAAACCTGGTCCGTAGAAACTGGCTTTAATTTACATTTAGGAAACATATAATGGCTTATAGAAGAATGCTCAAGTCTAAAATTCACCGTGCTTGTGTTACCCAGGCTGATTTAGATTACGAAGGAAGTATTACTATTTCTCCTGAGCTTCTTCAAGCAGCGAATATACTGCCTTACGAGGCGGTCAATGTTTGGAATGTTACCGCTGGTACACGCTTTGAAACTTATGCTATCACCGGTGAAAAAGGCTCAACCGATATATGCGTTAACGGAGCTGCCGCTCATTTAGTAACCCCGGGTGATTTAGTCATCATTGCTTCTTTTGCTCAAGTATTAGAAGAGGATTGCGCCACACTAGTCCCCACTGTAGTATTTGTAGATCAATTTAACCGCCTAAAAGAAATTAGACCTGAGCGAATTGGTGCTAAAAATAGAGTGCCCTGTGCAGTCTAATTGATAATTCGAGTGATAGAGACTCCCGCCTTCGCGGGAATGTCCTATAATACGAACCGATACCTCAAGCTAAGGCAACTTTTAAACTATTTTTAGCCTATGATCACTCATCTCCTTGAATTACGCCGACGAGCTATCTATACCCTTTGCTGCTTTGGCGTTTTATTCTTTATATTTTTTTTTATAGCGGGCGATCTTTTTCATGCCTTAATGAGCCCGTTGCTCTCTGTAATACCCAATCAAGATGGACTAATTGCAACACATGTCACCTCTCCTCTGGTCACCCCCCTGAGACTTGCTGTCAATGCAGCCATGCTACTCAGTACCCCATTTGCTTTATATCATTTGTGGCGCTTTGTCAGCCCGGGGTTGCATCAAAATGAAAAAAAGCAATTTCGTGGAACCATAAGCCTAAGTATTTTATTCTTTTTTGCCGGTTTAGCTTTTTGTTTTTATTTAATTCTGCCATTCATGTTTCAATTTTTTGTCCATGCCCTCCCCAAAGGGGTACGTTTTATGCCAGATATGGCCTATGCATTAGACTTTATAACACGAATGCTCCTATTATTTGGTTTTTGTTTTCAACTTCCACTAGTTATCCTTATTCTGGTACGCCTAAAAATCATTGAAATCATCACATTGAAAAAAATCAGACCTTATATCATCGTGGGGGCCTTTATTATAGGAATGTTACTTACTCCTCCCGATGTGTTGTCACAGCTCATGCTTGCATTACCACTATGCTTCCTTTACGAATTGGGCATTATTTTGGCAATTTATTTTGCCTAAATCATTCACGTGAAAACATCTCAAGCTCTTTTCCTTTATGCCGATAAAAAACTCATAATGCCAAGAAAAGGAATCGATAATGAATAAAATAGCTAAATTTAATATAGGGGATTTAGTTATTCACAAACGCATTCGGTACCGAGCTATAGTTGTAGATGTAGATCCCTTATTTCAAGCCTCTGGACACTACAATCCACAGGCCCCTAAACATGAATTTGCTACACGTCACCCCTGGTACCGTTTATTAGTTGATGACAGTAGCCAAATAACTTATGTTGAAGAGACCATGTTAATTGCTGATCCGAATCACCACCCCATTAATAATCCTCACCTTCACGATTATTTCAACGAAAATGAAGGAGAAGGAGGCTATCATAATGTGAACTCCAAACATTAGATCTCTTTCCAAACTCGCTGTGGCGTGGAAAGTACGAAGAGGCACGGAGCGCAGAACCGGAGTGGGCCAGTACATGAGAATTCGAGCTCCGTATTGACGAAGCAACTTCCCTCCACAGTAGCGTTTGGAAAGAAGTCCATTACATTCACCCTAAGAGAAGAAACAGTTAAACGCTAAGAGTTTCTCAACATCAATATTAATAAGGCAATAAAGCCAATTAAACCTATGGCTAATATACCCATGGTAAAAAAACTTTTATTTAAATTCTCTTTACTGAATAGTTCTGGTCGGCCTTTAATCGTGCGATACAGTAAAAATAAAATCATCCCTGCGCCCAAAAGACCTAAAACTTGATAGAGAGTATTCATACGTTTTTCCTTCCCCTTTAACTCAAACCTGACATTTAAATGAATTGACTTCGATAAAAATTCCTATTATCGCTGCTCGTTTTTTCCTTATTTAGTAGCACTAGAGCTCACTCATTGAGCTTCAAAGCTAAATGCATCTGAAAATAAATGAGTACGAGACACGCCATGTTCTACTAATACATCGCGAGTGCTGTAAACCATATCAAAAGGGCCACTAATTACCATTTGCCATTCCCGCAGATCTATTGGATGTTTTCTTAAAACATTAGATGCTAAGGTTTCTTTATTGGTATTAGCCAGTATAGAAAAATAATTAAATTGGCTAACATGAGTCTGCCAACTAGTCACCTTTTCATCCAGATACAAATCACTTTGCGAGCGCGCTCCCCAGTAAAGTTCAAAAGGCCGAGAATCTGACCAAGCCAATAGTTGTTCTATCATTGCCTTGACAGGCGCAAACCCTGTGCCGCCAGCAATAAATATGATGGGGCGCTGTTCTATTAACTTGTTAATAGAGCATTCACCATAAGGTAAACGCAAAGAAACGGCACCATGCTCTTTAATGTAAGCAAATAAACGTTGATTATATGGATTATCAAGACTATGCCTGATATGTAATTCATATTTATGTGAACCTAAAGGTGCGTTAGCAATTGAATAACTAAAAGCCTCCTCATCAAGCAAAATTTGTAGGTATTGCCCTGCTTGATACGTTATAAATTCATCTGGAGTTAAAATTAATTGAACAATGCTATCGGTCAAAGGTGAAATCGTTTCAACCTGGGCGCGAATTATTTTTTCATTCATTCGTCTAACCCCAATGCAGGCCAATAGGCATTGACTTTCTCTAAGATTTCTTTATCCATAACAATAGGTCTACCCCATTCTCGTTGAGTTTCTCCAGGCCATTTACTGGTTGCATCCATACCCATTTTAGAGCCTAATCCGGAAACAGGTGATGCAAAATCAAGATAATCTATCGGTGTATTTTCTATCATTACCGTATCACGAGCAGGATCCATGCGAGTAGTCATGGCCCAAACGACATCTTGCCAATTGCGGGCATCCACATCATCATCACAAACAATAACAAATTTGGTGTACATAAATTGACGTAAAAAAGACCAAACAGCCATCATAATACGTTTAGCATGTCCAGGATATTGCTTTTTCATCGTGACTACTGCCAAACGATAAGAACAGCCTTCTGGCGGCAGGTAAAAGTCAACAATCTCAGGAAACTGCTTTTGCAATAAGGGAATAAACACTTCATTTAAAGCAACGCCTAAAATAGCCGGCTCGTCTGGGGGTCTTCCTGTATAAGTACTGTGATAAATAGGGTTTTCTCTATGAGTAATACGCTCAACAGTAAATACAGGAAATGATTGTATTTCATTATAATAACCTGTGTGATCTCCGTAAGGCCCTTCCGGCGCTTCCTCGCCGGGTTCAATATAACCTTCTAAAATAATTTCTGCACTAGCAGGCACATGCAATTCATTACCTATACAACGCGTCAATCGCGTGCGTTGTCCTCGTAGTAAGCCAGCAAAGGCATACTCAGATAAAGTATCAGGAACAGGGGTCACTGCAGCCAGTATAGTTGCAGGATCAGCACCTAAAGTAACGGCTATAGGAAAACGTTCGCCAGGATAGGCTTGTTGCCAAGCTTGATAATCCAAGGCACCGCCGCGATGCGACAACCAGCGCATAATTAATTTATTTTTGCCTAATAGCTGTTGGCGATAAATGCCCATATTTTCTCGAGACTGATGAGGCCCCTTTGTCGTCACTAGACCCCAAGTAATTAAAGGAGCAACATCCCCTGGCCAACAAGTCTGAATAGGCAATAAAGTTAGATCGACCTCCTCTTTTTCCCAGACATGAGTCTGACATTCAGCACCATTAACATACTTAGGAGCCATATTCAGCGCTTGTTTTAGTAAGGGTAATTTAGTAAAGGCATCTTTAAACCCCTTGGGTGGCTCGGGCTCTTTTAAAGCCGCTAATAACGTACCAATTTCTCTTAAGGCAGTGATACTCTCTTCTCCCATACCCATAGCAACTCGTTCCACAGTACCAAATAAATTGGT
Source organism: Legionella fallonii LLAP-10 (assembly GCF_000953135.1). NCBI lineage: Bacteria > Pseudomonadati > Pseudomonadota > Gammaproteobacteria > Legionellales > Legionellaceae > Legionella > Legionella fallonii. The sequence goes on from NZ_LN614827.1 coordinate 4,085,854, forward strand.
CAAAACGGGCATTGTATTATTAGGTGTATTAGTGAAAAGAAGAGCTGGGCCGCCAGCGCGTAATACGCGATCACTAACAGCGGTCATTTCAAGATGAGGAGAGACGGGGTATTCAATACGTTTTAATAGTCCTCGTAATTCGAGCTGATTGATAAAGTCTCTAAGATCAGAGTATTTCATTGGTGGTTTATCTCAAAATTACAGGAATTCGCAATCGTTACCTCACTCTAAATGTTTAATATGGACTGATTAACGAAAGAAAGCCGATTAAAAACATAGTCCATATTAGCAAAACGTACCTTGGATAGAGGGTGATATAGACCCTTATCATACATTCTGCCCAATATGGACTACATAATACAAACAATAAAGTGAGCTAAATTTACTCTTGACGTTTCATTGCGTCAAAGAACTCCGCATTAGTCTTATGGTTCTTCATACGCTCTAATAAGAATTCAATAGCATCACATTCATCCATAGATTGAAGAATCTTACGCAGGATCCAAGTACGCTGTAAATCTTCTGGACTTAACAGGAGATCCTCTCGACGAGTACCTGAGCGGTTAATATTAATTGCAGGGAAAACACGACGCTCAGCAATATTACGGCTCAAGTGGATTTCCATATTACCTGTTCCCTTGAACTCTTCGTAAATTACTTCGTCCATTTTAGAACCAGTATCAACCAAAGCTGTAGCAATGATAGTCAAGCTACCGCCTTCTTCTATATTCCGTGCAGCACCATATAAACGCTTAGGTCTTTGTAAGGCATTTGCATCCACTCCCCCAGTAAGTACTTTACCTGATGAAGGAACTACAGTGTTGTATGCACGAGCCAAGCGAGTAATAGAATCCAACAAAATCACTACATCACGCTTATGTTCAACTAACCGTTTTGCTTTTTCAATTACCATTTCGGCGACTTGAACATGGCGATTCGCTGGTTCATCAAAAGTACTAGCAACCACTTCGCCCTTAACAGAACGTTGCATCTCAGTCACTTCCTCAGGACGCTCATCAATAAGAAGAACAATGAGATAGCACTCTGGATAATTCTTTTCTATAGAACGTGCGATGTTTTGTAACATCAATGTCTTACCAGCCTTGGGTGGAGAAACAATCAGGCCACGTTGACCTCGGCCAAAAGGAGCACATAAATCAACAACTCGGGCGGTTAAATCTTCAGTACTACCATTACCTTGCTCCATCACCAAACGCTCTGCGGCAAATAAAGGAGTTAAGTTTTCGAACAAAATCTTACGTTTAGCACTATCTGGCGTATCGTAGTTGATCTGATCTACTTTTAATAATGCAAAATAACGTTCGCTGTCTTTGGGAGGACGGATTTTGCCGGAGATGGTATCACCAGATCGAAGACCAAAACGTCTGATTTGACTTGGAGAGACATAAATATCATCGGGACCAGCCAAATAAGAGCCGTCAGAGGAACGCAAGAATCCGAAGCCATCGGTCAAAACTTCTAAAACGCCATCACCGTGGATGTCTTCTCCTTTTAAAGCATGGGCCTTAAGAATGGCGAAAATAATGTCTTGCTTGCGCATACGAGAGGTATTTTCTACCCCCATTTCTTGTGCGATGTTAACGAGATCGGCAATAGGTAATTGCTTAAGTTCACTAAGATTCATACTTCTCACTTGATTTGTTATTTAATGAATTGAATATCCGAGAAAATTTTTGTTAGAGAATAGCAGCTAGGGATTCTGCTGCCTATGAAACACCCTTGCTTTAAAGACATGTCCCATATAACAAACAGGCTATCACAGCTTTACAACAAGATTCAACATTTTTATGACAAAAAAATGTAAACTAATTTGTAAAGCGTTTTCTTTATTTTTATTTAATAATAATATCAATAGGTTATAAAATCTTACTCTCTTAACAAGAGAAATAGAAAAACCAATAAATAATGAAATTCAGTACAAATACCATACCATAAAAGGAAAAAACATATCTATTTGAATCATATTAGGGGAAAATACATCGACTCAAAACATATTAGGGATTATAGATCATGTTGATAGTTATTTTTTTTGTTTCGACCCTTTTTATCTTAAGAGCTTTTTTTACCATACGAAAAAATAAAAAAATTATAGCCACTGATAAAGCCTATATTGAAAACTACTACAAAAATCATTCTTGGAGTGACTTGCCTAAAGTTGTAGTGCAAATTCCTCTTTATAATGAACCATTAGTTATTCGCCGAACCATTGATGCTGTTGCTGCCTTGGAATATCCTCATGACCGACTAGAAATCCAGTTATTGGATGATTCAACTGATGATACATCGAGTATTATTACCGAGCATTTACAACGATTCAAAAATTCTGATATTGCGATTCAACACATACGCAGGGGTAATAAAAATGGATTTAAATCAGGTGCTCTTGATGAGGGACTAAAATATACTGATGCAGAGTACATCGCTATTTTTGATGCGGACTTTATTCCGCCCAAAGATTTTCTTTTAAACACTGTGCCTCACTTTTTTAATCACCCCCAATTGGCATTTATCCAAACACGTTGGGATTATCTAAATACCTTTTCATCGTTTTTTACCAAGATCCAAGCTGCGAGTATGTTTAAGGCAGACATCTTCAGATTACGCAATCTTGGTAAATTTTCAACATTCAGAGGCTCAGGAGGAGTATGGAGAAAACAAGCTATAGTCTCAAGTGGCGGTTGGTATACTCAATCCTTATGTGAAGATAGCAATCTTTCCATGCGCGCTTATTATAATAACTGGCAAAGCAAATATTTATTTAATGTGTGTTGCTTATGCGAACTACCAGAAAACATAAAGGCTTATAAAAATCAGCGCATTCGATGGAGCCAAGGAGGGATGCAAAATGCCATACAAATGCTTGCGATGGGAAAAAGTAAAGCATTATGGGAACAAACGTCATTCAAACTGAAATTGACGCAGATAAAAGACTTCTTTGTGCAAAGTAATAGCCTTTTATGTTTTCTCTGCTTATTAGTCTTGCCCTCTTTAGTTTTGTTGGTCTTTAAAACCCCTTATAAAGACTTTTTTATTCAAACCATGCAAAACATCATCATTTTGCTCTCATTTATCAATATAATTGCTGTTTATATGTATCAGTCCTTATTTGTTGGCTGGAAAAAAGCTTTTTTATTTACCCCCTTATTTTTTATTTCACAGCTAATGCCACTGGCCAATTATTCTTTTGGCATCATTAAAGCGATTTTAGGCGTATCAAGTGAGTTCAAACGAACCCCTAAATCAGGAGGAGATTTGTTGCGCCATCCGTCATTGTTTATTGAAAATCAAAAAGAAAAAATAGGATATTGGGGGATTGTACTTAGCGAACTAACCGCTTCTTCTATTTTTGGATACTTTGCTGTTAAAATTAGTGATTATTCCAATGTCGTCGCTATTCCTTTCTTCTTCTTCTCTTTATGTTTTGCTGTGCCGTGTTTCTTATCTATACGCGAAGCGTTCAATTTGATGAGCTTATCTTCAAATAGATAAACTGTCATCCCGGTGAACTCAGGGAATCATTCACAATTGAAGCATAGTGCTAAATTGATGAAAGATTCCCGCCTTCGCGGGAATGACATAAAACGAGTCAGTCGATACTACTGATGATGGATTCTTTGATTAAACGTGACTTTCGACAAAAGCACTTAATTGTGATTTGGACAATAAGCCCATTTTTACAGCTTCGACTTCGCCATTTTTAAATAAAATTAAAGTAGGAATACTCATCACACCAAATTTTGATGGAGCTTGAGGGTTTTCATCTATATTTATTTTAGCAAAAATCACGTCTTTACCGTGTGTTGCAGCCACTTCTTCTAAAATTGGCGTTAGAGCGCGGCATGGGCCACACCACTCAGCCCAAAAGTCGACTAGCACTGGTTTACCTGCATTGATAACATCTTGCTCAAAGCTTGCATCTGTTATCGTTTTAATATGATCACTCATGTTTAGACCTCAGTTATTTATCACTCCAATCTACTATTATAGATCACCGCCAACAGCTTGCAACACACTTAATGCAGTAATCGCTGCAGTTTCTGTACGTAATATTCTAGGCCCAAGAGATAAAGGAGAAAATCCATGCTGATAGGCCATAGTGACCTCATCGTGACTCAGCCCCCCTTCGGGGCCGATAACCAAAGCAATTTCCGAAGAGCCAATTGCATAGTCTCGCCATGTAACATTGCCTTCGGGATGCAAGATGAACTTTAATTGGGCTTGGGTTGTTTTTACGTAATATTCCAAAGCCAATGGTGGATGAACGGTTGGAATTGTATTGCGCCCGGATTGTTCACAAGCCGCGACAACAATAGCTTGCCATTGATGTAGTTTTTTTTCCAGACGCTCTTTATCTAATTTAACAACGCAACGTTCTGTGATTAATGGAGTAATACTTGCTACGCCTAACTCCACGGACTTTTGCATCACTAACTCCATGCGTTCCCCCTTGGAAATGGCTTGGGCTAAATGGATCATTAAGGGGGACTCTCTGCTTTTCTCTATTACCGCCTCTACATGGACAACTACCTGTTTCTTTTTTACTGTTTCGATAGTTGCTGTAAATTCACGATTATCACCACAAAATAAAGTGATTTTCTCTCCAGGCTGCATACGTAAAACCACAGCAACATGTTGTCCCGCCTCGGAGGATAACTCTAAAGCTTGCCCACTTTGATAATTACCTGGTTGATAAATACGTATTTCTCTCACCTTAATTCACCACTAATAAATAAAAAAATAATACTCTTCCAAGCAGAACGTCACTACTTGATGCTAATCGCATTCCACAGTATCACAAAAATTACTTATTTTCGTCTGCTATGCTAGAATTTTGACTTTCACAATAGACATGGAATATTTATGACCACAACACGCATAGAATCAGATAGTATGGGTGAAATTGCAGTCCCTGCAGATAAATATTGGGGCGCTCAAACGGAACGCTCGTTACATCACTTTAATATCGGTAAGGACATCATACCACGTGAAGTCACTCATGCTTTTGGCATTTTAAAAAAGGCAGCCGCATTAACTAATTTAGAATTAGGAAAATTGCCCAAAGATAAAGCTGATTTAATTATTAAAGCGGCAGAAGAAGTCAGTGAGGGCAAATTGGACTCTCATTTTCCCTTGCATGTTTGGCAGACAGGTAGTGGTACTCAATCCAATATGAACACCAATGAAGTTATTTCCAATAGAGCAATAGAAATGGCTGGTGGCAGCATGGGTAGCAAAACCCCCATTCACCCTAATGATCATGTCAATATGTCTCAGTCATCAAATGACACCTTCCCAACAGCCATGCATATAGCAACAGCCCTAGCCTTTAATAAAAAGCTATTACCTGCTGTACGCAATTTGCGCGATGCTTTTGCGGTCAAAGTAGCTGCATTTAAAGACATCGTAAAAATAGGCCGAACCCATTTGCAAGATGCCGTCCCCATTACTCTAGGTCAAGAGTTCTCAGGTTATGTAGCCCAACTCGATGCGTGTATCCATAGACTTGAAGAAGTATTACCTGAATTGTATGAGTTGGCTGCAGGTGGTACAGCAGTTGGAACTGGATTAAATACTCATCCACAATTTGCAATTAAAGTAGCAGAACATGTTGCTAAAATAACTAAATTACCTTTTGTTACTGCACCAAATAAATTTGCGGCGTTAGCATCTCATGAACCCCTGGTTTTTGCACACAGCGCAATGAAAACTCTTGCTTGTGCCTTAATGAAAATTGCTAATGACATCCGCTGGTTAGCCTCCGGCCCACGCTGTGGTATTGGCGAATTAATCATTCCAGAAAATGAACCCGGCTCTTCTATTATGCCTGGCAAGGTAAATCCCACTCAATGTGAGGCAATGACGATGGTTTGTGCCCAAGTTCTAGGCAATGATACCACCGTGGGAATCGCTGCGAGCCAAGGCAATTTTGAACTGAATGTATTTAAACCCGTCATTATCTTCAATGTACTTCATTCATTGAACCTATTGGCTGATAGCTGCCATTCATTCCAAGAGTTTTGTGCCGAAGGAATTGAAGCGAATCATCAAGTGATTGATTACTACTTGCATCACTCGTTAATGCTCGTAACCGCTCTTAACCAACATATAGGGTATGACAAAGCAGCAAAAATCGCTAAAACGGCCTACCATGAGAATACTTCGTTGCAAGAGGCGGCAGTGAAATTAGGCTTTTTGACCGCGGAACAGTTCGCAGAATATGTCAAACCAGAGGAAATGATTTCACCAAAGTAGGATATTGTTCTTGAATTTAAAACGCGATTGCCCTAGGTAATCGCGTTTCTATGATGAAGGATCAACTTGCAGCCTATGAAATAGGCTCAAATCAGGAAGTAAATAATGCAATCTATTGGTTTTACAACGATAAAAAGTCAAGTGTGTAAAATAGTTCCAACATCTCTGTTAAACGTATGTCAAGATCGCAAACTCACACAGTATTTCTATTTAATTTTAGGATTTTCCTTATTCCTTCATCTAATATCTATCGCTACAACAGTGTTAATTGTAGAGGAAGCCTATTATTGGAATTACGCCCAGCATCTTGATTTTAGTTATCTTGATCATCCCCCAATGGTAGCCATTCTTATCAAACTGTCCACTTTAATATTTGGAACTACCGAATTTGGTGTTCGAGCAATAACCATATTCTGTTTCATAATCACAGCAACTTATAGCTACAAGCTTACCCAGTTAATCAATAAAAACTCAGCCCCTTATGCACTAATACTACTGGCAATATTGCCTTTTTTTTTCTTACACTCACAAATCATTACCCCTGATGTCCCACTTATTGCCTGCTGGTCTGCATCCATTTATTGCCTTTATCGAGCACTGGTTCGTAATGAAGCAAACCTCTATTATCTTGCAGGCATTTGGCTGGGACTGGGCATGCTATCAAAATATACTATTGCCTTAGTAGGACTAGCTGCGCTTGTTTATATATTGCTGATACCCTCGGCTCGCTATTGGCTCAGACGAAAAGAACCCTATTTTTGTGCCGGAATTGCATTGCTCATTTTTACACCTGTCATTTATTGGAATGCAACACACCAATGGGTTTCTTTTATATTTCAAAGCAGCCGCCGTTTAGTATCCACCTCATCCATACGTCTGCACCATGTCATTTTATTAACTCTATTCTTCTTGATGCCCATTGGTATTTATGGTTTCTGCCAGCTCATGAAGAAAAATAGCCCGGAAATATCAAGCATCAGTACCAATACAAAGCACTTTATGCGTATTTTCACCTTAGTTCCATTAACAATTTTTGCCTTATTTAGCTTAAATCACGCTGTAAAATTCAATTGGGTAGGGCCTATCTTTTTAGCACTGATTCCATGGCTTGCAGCCCTTATTGCTAACAATCCAGCGACCCGCCTATCTTGGTTGAAATCCTGTGTTTTTTTATTAGGTTGTTATGCCATTATTCTAATGTTTCTGTTCTTTAATACATCCCAAACAATCCATAAAAAATATCTTAAGGACATCCTTGCCTGGGATAAATTGACACAACAATTTAATATCCTTGCGGCAAAAATTGAAGAAGAAATGCAACAAAGTCCAACATTTGTCCCTTTAGACAGTTATCACATAGGGAGCGAGTTATCTTTTTATCAAGCAAAACTGCTATCCCAAGGGGGTATAACAAAAAGCTACCCTGTAGCAGGCTCCCATGTTTTTGGTAATAACAGCTTAATGTATCGTTATTGGTCCAATAAAATAGATTATTTAGATAAACCATTAATTTTAATCTCGACCGAGCCAGCCTCCTTCGACAATCCAATACTTAAGGAGCAAACCATAGAACAATCAGTGATGAAAAGAATAGTCTCAGTAAGTCAAGGACAAGGTATAAAAGGTATTCCTTACTACTACAAGGTGGTGCGAATAAGGAAAAAAAATGCTATTTCTCATCCAGATGATTTCATCTATAATCAAGGGCAGTAACAACTCTTCAGAATACTAGTGCTTCAGCGTTAGCAAACTGGAGCAACTTACAAAATAACCCCCTTGTTTAAAATCAAGAAGGCATATAAAAAACTGTAATTTTTTAGTAGTACAAACTAAATGACTAGTCTATTTAAAGCATATTCAGCGAGCTCACAGAAAGCTCCAAAAATCTTATTCTATCTGTTGATGATTTTGGTGTTTTCCCTATTAATCCATTTATTTTGTATGATCTCAACTGATCTGTTAGTTGAAGAAGCATACTACTGGAATTATGCCCAACATCTTGATTTTAGCTATCTGGACCATCCTCCCATGGTCGCTTTGCTCATCAAACTATCTACCACCGTTTTTGGTATGAATGATTTCAGTGTACGGTTGGGCAGCTTACTATGCTGGTTCCTCACTATGCTTTTCAGCTATAAATTAACCTCATCAATCGAGCGTAATGCTGGCATGTATGCTGTAATGTTCTTATCAGTATTACCTTTTTTTTTCTGGCAAACGCTGGTTATTACGCCTGATTTACCACTCTTAGCATGCTGGTCAGCTGCTCTTTATTGTCTTTATCGTGCCCTCATCTCAAATGAAGCAAACTACTGGTACCAAGCAGGCATTTGGCTAGGATTAGGAATGCTATCAAAATACACCATTGTTTTACTTGGATTGGCGACTCTTTTCTACATAACGACGACCCCTTCTGCTCGCTTCTGGTTTAAACGCAAGGAACCCTATCTCTGTGCAGTTATTGCTGCAGTAATATTTTCTCCAGTGATTTACTGGAATGCAACTCATGAATGGATATCTTTTTTGTTCCAAAGCAAGCGGCGTTTTGCCTCTACCACCTCTATCGATTTGCATTATCTTCTTGCATTGGTTGTTTTATTTATCACTCCATTAGGTGTTTTCGGTTTATGGGAGCTATTGAAAAAAAATACTCTTGCGAATGTTCAAGATGCATACAATGCCATACGCTTTATGCGTATTTTTATTCTGATCCCCTTAGCTTTTTTTGCATTGTATAGCCTTAATCACGAAGTCAATTTAAACTGGATAGGTCCTCTGTTTTTGGCTCTTGTCCCCTGGCTTGCCATGCTCATGACCAATTATCCCAAAAAACGTAATTTATGGCTTGGCTCTGCCTTCTTGTTGCTAGCATGCTACGGTGGAGTAACCTTGTTTACTGTTTTTAACACGTCTAAGGTGGCACAGGAAAAGTTGTTTATAAAAATGGTCGCCTGGGAACGTTTAATTAAACAATTTCATCAGGTGGCAGAACAAATTGAGGTCGAAACCCACAAGACACCAATATTTATTCCTTTGGATAATTTTCCAATAGGAAGTGAGCTATCTTTTTATCAAGCTAAATTTCTGAGCCAAGGCACAATCAAAAAAACATACCCTATATTTGGAGCGCATATTTTTGGTCTTGAAAGTTTAATGTACCGTTTTTGGTCAAATGGAATAGAACTTTCGGGAAGACCATTAATACTCATTTCAAAAGAATTATGGCGATTTGAGATGCCTGATATCAACAAACTCACTAAGGAACAGTCAAAACTAAAGAAAATATGGTCTTATGGGCAAGGACAGAGAGTAAAAAATATTCCTTTTTATTATAAAGTAGTCGTTATGAAACATTAGAATGAGGCTCTGAGCTATTACTCTGCAATTTTATTGTAAAACAACCTCTTTTCTTTTTTTCTCCAAATCATTCGAGAGTAAAAAAGATAGTTTAATACAGAGCCCACTACAACCCCCGAAAACATAATGAGATTTTCTTTTAATAATCCAGATCCCCAATAACTAATTCCTAGTCTCATCCAATTACTTTGAAATCCGACCATAACCAAAGAGTAACTGACAAAAAAGGCAAAAGATTTAAATCGTAACTTCAAATTTCTATTTTTAAAGGTAACCCGGTTATTCAAAATAAAATTATTTATTATAGCGACAAGAACAGCCAATTGAGCAGCAATAAATGGGGTACAATAGAAGCGAAGGGAGTTATATGCCAAACATTGAAGAATTAAACCAACAAAACCCACTACGCACATGCTGAGATAGGGCTTTAGCTCTTTAAAACGCAATATGGCTAAGACACGAAGAGAATCAAAGATGCTATTTGCAGGAAGCTTACTTATTCCTTGTACCCTGTCTACAAAGGCAATGGGATACTCCGTAATTTTTGCTTTGGTCTTATGCAGGTTCCATAAAAGCTCTAATTTATACGCATAATGATTTGAAATAAATTGCTTTGGTAACGCTTTATTTAAAGCCAAATAATGAGTCGCTCTGAACCCACTAGTAAAATCTTTATACTTCGGAATAAGGATAATGCGTGCCACTATATTGCCAAATTTAGATAGAAATTTACGATGCCATCCCCAATTGTGAGGGATACTTCCCCCTTTAATGTAGCGACTACCGACAACAACATCGTGATCGCGCATTGTCTCTATCATTGGCAATAGATAATGTGGCTGATGCGATAAATCAGCGTCAAACTCTACAACAATATCCGCTCCTAAGCGGTTTAATGCATGACGCATTGCTTGTAAATAAGCCGACCCCAACCCTGTTTTTTGCGGTTCGGTTATTAAATGCAGTTGCGGATACACTTCTTGAAGACGAGACACTACATCCTGAGTATTATCCGTTGAACAACTATCAAAAATCAAAATATGGAAACTGAATTCAGAAGAGGACGTTGCTTTAAATACTTGATGAATAGTCTCTTCAATAACCAGAGACTCATTATAAGTTGGAATAATAACTACTACTGTTTTCATACTCATAGATAAAGCAAACTCCATTTTGCCGTAGGGCAACTACATATGGAATAGAAATAGAGCATCTGAGTATAAAGTAATTTAAACCCATATAAAAGGAAATGCGCCTTATTTACACAAGTTAGCAAACGACTGTAAGGATATTGACCCCTCTTATTAATAAGAGGGGTCAATATAAAGAAAATTAAAACTATTGAATTACTGGAAGTTGAGGAGCCGCTGTTTGTTTAGGACCCGGCATTGTTTTTTGAGGTACTTCTTTGGCTGACGATGCAGTGCTCTTAGCTACTTTTTTTGCTTTTACAGCTCCAGTGTCCACTCTAGCTGTATTGTGCGTAGAGTAATCTACATTTTGTGGATTCTGTCCATCCATATAGCAGCCAGATAATCCTAGGACTAAAGATATCGCAATCCCATAAGCCCATTTACATGATTTGAAATTTATCATAATCAGCTTCCTGCATAAGTTAATAAAATATATCTGATAGTTTCTTGCAAGTACTACAACTCATTAATTAATATAAATTAAAAGATAGTAAATGGCCATATGTATTTCATTAATCTAATTATTCAATTAAGTTACAATTTCCATCTTCTATGCACCCACCACCATTGCCCTGGATGCTCTAAAATTATTTTTTCTAGTGCCTGATTATACTTTAACGTGTTGTTGTATATAGCGACCTCTTTGTCGGCATTATTTTCCCAACCTATGGGTGGATGAAACTCGAGCACATGTTTATTACCTTTCTCTCGATAGATAGACGCAGGTATTACAGGTGTTTGATATTTTTGTGCAAAAAACGCCAAGCTTCTGTACGTTCCTGCTTGGATACCAAAAAAATCGACGGCGATTCCCATGCCACTGTGAGTCTCGGCATGTTGATCAAAAAGATAAACAACGATCCCTTGTTTTTTTAAAGCCGCATTTATTTTCTTTATACCATCAATGCTATTGATACGCTTAATTCCCCAACGATCAAAGCGCTGAAAAATTTTATTTTCTAACCACTTGTTACGAATGGGCCGTCTAATAACGTACATTTTATCAGCTAACTGGGTAATACTCTGAAGTCCAACAGGTCCAAACTCCCAACAGCCAAGGTGTCCTGTCAAAATTAACACTCCCCGTCCTTGTCTTTCAGCCGCCAAAAGATGCTCAACCCCGCGTAGCTCTACCTGTCGTTTAATTCGTTTTGTCGATAGCCACCCTAATAAAGCCAATTCTTTTAACATAGAACAGACGTGGGAATAAAATGCTCGTGCTAATCGTTCCTTTTCCTCAGGTGATGCACCATCTTTAAAAACACGGTCAATATTATCTAGAACTATTTGTTTTCGAATTGGAAACATTTTATAGAATAAACGCCCCCAAAGGGTAATGCGGAGTTTAGAAAGATAGATATTAGCCATTATTATTCCTGCCAACGCTTATAAGACCATAACCACTGAGCAGGATTGGCCAACAACATATCCTCAAGTCTATTATTGTACCGTTGGGTATTATGTAAAAAAGCTTGCTCCTTATCTGCATAGGGTTCCCATTCTATTTCTGGGTAAAATTCAATTACATGGTGTTTTTTATTTAATCGGTAGGAAGTAACAGGCACTACAGGTGACTGTAGTTTATCAACGAGAAAAGCCAGGCTAGTATAAGTACTCGTTTCTTGTCCTAGAAAATTGACTCGCAATTTATTTTTAGTGTGGTATGCCGGTCGAAGATCAAATGGAAATAAAACAACTCCTTGTTTTTGCAAGACAGAATAAATGCGTCTCACTGCATTCTTTTTGTTAATGATCTGACACCCTGCATTTTCATAGCGACGTAAAAGAATGTTATCCAAAAAGGTAAATCGCAGCGATTTTCGCACGCAATAATATCGATTCGTATATTGAGGGGCCCTTACTAGAAAAAAAAGGGGCGCAAACTCCCAACTACCAAAATGACCGGTAAGTAATATAACTCCTTTCCCTTCATTTGTGGCCTGATGTAAATGCTCTATACCAATAAACTGTACGCGCTTTGCCAAGCGTTTATTACTAATCCACGTAAATAAGAAAATCTCTTTGAGAGAAGTCATAAGATGAGAGAAGTAGGCCATGGCCAATCGTTTCTTTGCAGACGGAGAAAGTATTTGTCCAAAGACCCGTGCAATATTATTCCTTGCCTGATTATTTCTAAAAAACGACAAAAAATAAACACAGCGCCCCAACCAAGTAACTTGCAGTGTACTAATGTCGCGTTGTAATTCAACCATGAAAAAGATATTCCATTTTCTGCTTTGCCCCAGCGTAATGATTTATTGATTAGCGACAAGAATTTATGAGCCACCATAACCTACAATCTGCTCATCATAAAGCAATCAGGACTTGTTTTAAACATTCTACTTACGCTAGTATACAACCATTTAAGCGACTAGTCACAGAGGATTATTTTGGCTTTATCCCCCCCCTTACGAATTGCCATAGTGGCCGGAGAAATGTCAGGCGATCTTTTAGGTGGCGGTTTGATTCGAGAATTAAAGAAACACCTAATCCACGTTGAATTCGTGGGAATAGGTGGCCCTCATATGGCACAAGAAGGTTTTAACTCTCTAGTTGCAATAGAGCGTCTCTCGGTAATGGGTATTGGCGATGTGCTTAAAAGATATCCCGAACTCTATAAAATACGTCAACATTTATATAATGAATGGATAACTAATCCACCTGACGTATTTATTGGTATAGATTATTCCAGTTTTAACTTATCCCTAGCCGCACGATTAAAAAAAAGAGGGATTAAAACCGTTCAATTTGTCGGACCTAAAATTTGGGCTTGGAAGCAAAAGCGCGTTTTTTATATAAAAAAAGCGGTCGATTTAGTTTTAACCTTGTTTCCCTTTGAAGAGGCGTTTTATCAACGGCATAGCGTTCCCGTCCAATTTGTAGGACATCCTTTAGCAGACTCTATTGCATTGCAGCATGATCATTCCCAACAGAAAAAGCACTTAGGTTACATCCCCGAAGATAAAGTGATTGCCGTCCTGCCCGGTAGTCGCTCTGGCGAATTAAAATACATGGCCCCTTTATTTCTTGAGGTAATGCAAGAACTCAGCAAGCACGATCCACTGATACATTTTATCGTCCCCATAGCGAATCCCAAATTACATGAGATCTTTTGGCGTCATGCACAAGCAGTACCCCATCGTTTAAACTTAGAAATCACGAACGGCCACGCGCAAGAAGCCATGGCGGCAGCCGACGTGGTTTTGGTAAAGTCGGGAACAGCAACTCTTGAAGCCATGCTCCTAAAACGCCCCATGGTAGTTGCCTTCAAATGGGGGATACTCACTCATGCCATTATCGCACCGCAAGTTAAAATCCCTTATATTTCATTGCCGAATTTGCTTGCACAGCAAAAACTAGTTCCAGAATTTATTCAAGGGAGGGCGCATGCTCAAGCAATTGCATGCTCCGTACTTCATCTATTACAATCACCCAATCATGATCTGTTGATACAACAATTTACTGATATTCATCAAACGTTAAAGAAAAATGCGAATCAAAAAGCAGCCTTAGCAATTCTCAATCTTCTAGATATTGTCTAGTTGTTCGCATCATTGCATCAAGCGTGGTTATCGTTTTTTACGAGATAATTGTTTTTTTAAAAAACAAGTTTGCTTATGCCAATCCCGAGCAGGGATGGCAGGAAAGCCACCCATTCGTGCTTTTGGTGGAACATCTTTGGCTACTATTGAGCCAGCAAGAACGGTTGTGTGCTCCCCTATTTTTAGATGTCCACTCACTCCAACCTTCCCAGCTAAAACAACAAACTTACCGAGTTGACTGCTACCAGCAATGCCTACCTGAGCAACCAAAATAGAGCCTTTTCCCACTGTTACATTATGGCCAATTTGCACCAGATTATCTAAACGGCACCAATCCTCAATGACTGTATTATCTAATGTACCTCTATCAATACAGGTGTTGGCTCCTATACTCACCTCATTACCAATAAGGACCCCTCCACGATGAGGAATTTTATAGTGTCCATGTTGGTCACTTGCAAAGCCAAAGCCATCCTGTCCTATACACGCACCAGGATAAATGACTACTTTTTTACCCATGATGGTGTTCTGGATGCTGACATTATTTTCAATACAGCACTCATCACCGAGGATTACCCCATCACCAATGAAAGTATTAACACCAATTTTACATCGATTTCCAATGGTGACGTTATTACCAATGTAGGCACCATGACTAATAAAACAGCGTTCACCAATAGTGGCACTAGGAGCAATATAAGCTGATGGAGCAATATAAGCAGCGATGTTTTCTGCTGGAAAAAATGTTTGAGCAATCAAAGCAAATGCCTTATAAGGATTAGGATGCACTAATAAATGCATGCTTTTAGGCGCATAATCTATATGGTCGGAGGCGATAATGCAGGCACCAGCCAAAGACGTTTTCAGCTCGTTCAAATATTTTTTTTGATGTAACACACTCAGAGTATCAGCTCTTGCCGCTGATAGAGTAGCCAAATCAAATACCATGAACGACGCGCTTTTACTATCCAAAAGCGAAGCCCCGGATACTTCAGCCAATTCATCTAAAGAAAATGGTCCACAAGGAGTGGCGAATTGCGAAAATGACATAAAAAAACCTTAATAGAATAATATTAGCGATAGGTACCCCGAGTAGATCCGCGAAGAAATTTTGTAATATAACCAATATCAATATTGTCTGGAAAATTCTGCTCTAAATTTACTATAGCGTCGGATAAAGTAAGTCCTTCATGAAAGAGGGTTTTATAAGCCCGTTGAATGGATTGTCGTGCTTCTGAAGAAAAACCATTGCGACGCAATCGTTCTATATTAATTCCATAGCGTTTGGCAGGATTTCCGGTAACTAGAGTATAAGGCGCGACATCTTTTGTAATGAGGCTCAATGCCCCTATCATGGAGAGTCTGCCCAATTTTATAAATTGGTGTAAACCAGATAAAGCACCAACCGTAACCCAATCCTCAATCACCACATGCCCACCAACAGCCACCCCATTAGAAATAATATTGTGATTTCCTATGACGACATCATGAGCGACATGAGCTGAAGTCATAATCACATTCTGATCGCCGAGACGCGTTTCACCACCCCCACCAGCAGTACCACGATTAATAGTGACGTATTCGCGGATAATATTGTCATTGCCTATGCACACCGTACTAATTTCCCCACGATACTTCAGATCCTGGGGAATACCACCAATAATAGCCCCTATACCAATTTGATTACGTTCACCTATCTGAGTCCAACCCTCTATAGTGACATGTGACGCAATAGAGGTTCCATTACCAATAGTCACGTGATCGCCAATAATAGTATAAGGGCCAATGCTAACATCAGAACCAATTTTTGCGCCTGAAGCAATTATTGCTGTTGGGTGAATTCGATTAGGGATAGAAACAACTTTGTTGGACACATGGGCATGATCTAACGGACTCATTTGCATGGGTTTACCTCCACAACATCTATATTTAAAACTTAATGCAACGTATTATCCTGGATTGATATCACTAGAAAAGTAATATTGTTACAAAACGGCATGATTGAGTAACATCGATAAATCATGCCGTTTTTTAATTAACAAAGATAAGAGAATTTTACGAATACATTTTGTACTGAAAAACGCTGGTTAACACCAACGCTATTGGTACCGTTTTTAGCATCAAAAGAATCCGCTGATGCATTGGTCCAATACTGCTCTGTGCTAACACCGCCTTGAACCCCGACTCGGCTGCCATTATGCAAATCAAAATTCGCGGCAACTGCTAAGTTGGTGCCCAATATGAGAGAAGTCCAAAGTGATGTATCGGTACTTTGGTTGTAGGTGTATACTCCTGACGCAGGTAAATTCTGTATCTGCATACTGGTTACCATGGTTTCACTCCATTGGGAATTATAAGAGCCTCCTAATATTGAGGCAGAAACGTCGCCGCCAATACTAATGAAGCGGTTAAGATCCCAGGACGCGCCCATCCCTATACGAGGGCCTATACCGAAATATTTTGCTTCATAATTTATTTCATCATTCACGGGAGCAGTTATCACATTAAAAAATTCACCTGTGCCACGACCAGTACCCACATATTGAGCAAAAAAATCTTTTTTAAATTGAGTTGCCTTAATGCCGTAAAAGCGTGAAAAATGGACATTCTCTAAAAAAGTACTTTGCCAATTCCTATGAGTGATCAAATCACCGGTTTGATAATCATAATGGCTCATCATTGCAGCAGTCGCAGGACCATATAAATAAGCGCCGCCGGTAGAAACTTGAGGGAAGCCGAATTCATCATTTCGAACAATTTGACTTAATCTGTTGATTAAAATGTCATTCGCGTTACCATTGGTCACAACATTGTCGCCGCGATTTGATAGATGAGTATAACTCAATACAAGATCATGATGTCTTTCAGGTCCAAACTGATAGCCCGCAGAGAGCGAATACCCCCACCGGGAGTCAACATTAGCCTCATTTCCACGAATTGCACCACCAGCACCAATCGTGTCAGCAAATACGATTTTATCAAGCGATGCATCGCTAAGAGAACCATAAATGGGTGCTGCGCTGAAAAAAAATCGTTTACCACTATCAACCTCGCCCATACCTCCAGCATAAGAAAGAGTTGCATTCGCTAATAATAAACTGATAACACATGTTTTACTAATAGACTGACACATCATTTACGTCCTTACTCCATGTTGATTATTTTTAAATCAAAGTTAAAATAAATCAATAACTTTCCATTATTGCCTTGGCGATCCTAGCAGATTGGGATTTTTTGTCTACTCATGTTCAAACTCATCTTTTGACAGCATTAAAATACTTGCTAATAATCGAGTGGCACTTTCCTTCCACGTTAATCTGGGCATTGCTGATGAGTCAGAAACCGCCCCCTGTTGGTAAAGGAGGATCCAATCATTAATTGCTTCTGCGAGATCGCTGGCCTCATACCCACTAAAATAATGAGCATATTCACCAGCAACCTCTCTAAATACAGGAAGGTTGCGAGCCAGAATAGGTAACCCATAATTAGCCGCCTCAATTATTGGCAAACCAAATCCTTCCCCTTCTGAGGGGAAAAGCAGACAGGTAGCTGCCTTATATATTTTTTGCACATATTGATCGCTGGCATTGTCTATCCAAAATAAATGAATACCGTATTGAGGATGAGACTTGATGCGCTCTACGAAAGAGTCCATCATCCAACCAATTTTCCCCACAAAAACTAAATTGAGGGAATGGCCTTGTTGCCATAACAGCTCAAATGCATCTAACGCTTGTTTATGGCTCTTTCGTGGCTCCAAAGTAGCAACAAGAAGAAAACTCATATTCTGTCGTAGTTGTTTAAGAAGCAACTCTGCATCAGCAGGTAATCCCAAACTTGGTACAGAATTTTGCAGATCGGCCCCCAGATGAAACCAAGAGATATGAGCTCTATCCGTTTGATTTAGCTTATTGTTTACTATCCATTCGTTCAACACCTGGGCCGTATTTTGAGAGACACAAAAAAGGCCATTACTTCTGACAATTACCTCAAGCCAATGACGATATACTCTACTTTCTGAAGTAGGAAAATAATTTGGCATTAAAACAGGTAATAAATCATGGACTAAAAAGCAGGTTTTCACTTCGTGCTCTCGTAGTTTTCGATAAAAACTCTGTTGAGCAATAACTATGTCATAACAAAGGTCCAAACCAAAAAAAATATCCCCAGCGCGATAAGTTATAGGAATATCATTAAGAAAGGGTTTATCACTTCCTAATAGCTTTAAAGTAAAGTGATGTGCGTATACATAGCCATCGTACTTATTTGCATATACTGGTTGTACACGCCACCCCTGAGGAGGATTTATTAGCCAGTGAATTAAAATAGAACGAACAACACGTTGAATTCCCGTAGCATTATCTTTTTTTACTAACTCGGATATATCAACAAATAATTGCGGCGCCTCTTTTAAAATGACCGAGTCTCTCACATACCTTTTTAAGTAACCTAATAAAGCGGATGGATTCATACTTATTGAGGTGTTTGCAACACTATATAAAGATTGCTGCTCTTTAATGTCCTGCATAGCTGTTTCTTGCGATGAAGCATTAATAGCTCCCAATAGAAACAAAGACTTTTTTTCATTCTGTTTTATATAATAACTATGGGTTAAAACCCAAAATAAACGTCTCCCCAATTGACGTAGCAAATGTCTATATTTTGCTGTAGCTATTTCAGCCTTTCGCCAATACGTACGAAAAGAAATATAAAACTGTTTTTCTTTAAAAAGAGTTTTTAACAGCTTTAACTGACTAGACCATACTTTTAATCTATTTTTATTTTTTGCGGTAAATTTAAATAGAAATTTTCTAATCGGGACAATTCGATCTAATTTGTCTTCTATTTGTTGTTGATAGCTCTCTGCAAGCTCATCTAACCGTAGGCCATACTGCTGGGCAAAGGGTTGTTGCGTCGCCTCCATGATAGTGGTTATTGCATTTTTCTGAGCAATCACCCCATAATCAGGACTGACGCCAGAAAACACATCCATTAGAGTCAACTGCTCTTTCTGTCTTAAAGCATGTTTCTCTTGTAAACGTATTATCTTGATACGTGAAAATCCCCAATACTGAGGTAAGAATGCAAGCAACTCGGGGGGAATAGGGCGCCGATGAGTCGGATCAAGATAAAAAAGAGAGCTACCCACAAGAATATTTTCAGGATTAGGAGTCTCCATTAGCAAAATGCCTCCAGGTACGAGAATCCGATGCGCTTCTCTCACAAGAACATGCAGTTCAGCAAAAGTCAGATGCTCCACCAAATGAAATGCAGACAGAACGCAAAAACTCTCATCCGGAAGCTGCTTTAAATGAGTTATTCCATCCGTACATAAAACATCTAATCCGCGTTGCCTTGCCATTGCAGCAAGTTGTTCATCAGAATCAACTCCATAAGCTGTGAAGTTATGTTCTTGTAGTAACTCTAACCACTCGCCCCTACCACAACCTAAATCCAATAATAAAGATTCAGGATAAAACCGCTTTAACTCTTGAATGAACGGCAAATAGACTTCTAACTGGGATTTAATTTTTCCTGTAGAACCGCGAAAATGCCCCATTAATTTTTGATAAAAATCGGCAGGAATATCTTCAGAAATAACATCATTAGATTGCTTCGTCGCTCCAGTGCTCAAATCCTCATGTACAGGCGTGTACACTCCGGTTCTGCACGTCGTCTCGCCTTGCACCTCATCCCCCTCTGCGAGTTTCCGAAGAGGCCTATTCACTATAGAAGACTTAATCATAAGGAACCTTCTAGTTCATTCATAAAAACGTCTACCTTAGCAAAATGCTCATGCCATTTAGGAGCGCAAAAATTTGTCATACGTTGCATTTGAGCCCGCCTGAGACTACTATCCTCCTGCGCGTAGTTTTCAATATACTCCATCCATCCTTTGCCATCTAAAGGATCAAGAAAATCCGGTACTGCTCCAGCAATTTCACGAAAGACAGCTAAGTCACTGGCGATAACTGGCACATTAACGCTCAAGGCCTCAACTAATGGCAATCCATATCCCTCTAGAAAGGAAGGAAAAAGGAGCGCTCTAGCGTAACATAGATAATTCGCTAGCTCCTTATCAGAGGCTTCGGTCTCGATAACAAAATCACGTAAGGCCTCACAACGATCGAGCATAGCCAGAGTGTTCCAACACGGATTATTACGCATACCTACAATAACAAGTTTTGGCGTTTTGCTTCCCAATTTATTAATTAAATTGCGCCAAATCCGTAACAACAGCAAATGATTTTTCCGAGGCCCGATAGCACTTATAGTAATAAAATAAGGCTCATCAATAAGTGGCTTATCTATGGGCAATCCTGGAGATATACCCGGAGCTAATGTTGCCGTTATCACCGGAGGACAGTTTTTTCTAGTTGATAAAACATAATTCGATAAATCACTATGAGTAGCATTTGAAACTGCTAATATCCCTTTGGCATGCTCTAGGATAACAGACAGACATTGAGAAAATCTCGGCGAATTACTTGATGCACAATACTCAGGATATAGAATAGGAATTAAATCATGTATTACCACTAATAACCTAAGCTGCTTATCATTTATTGCCTTGATATAGTTTGGATTTTTAAAGCCGCCATGATCTGTTTTGAGTAAAAAGCAGTTAGTGCTAGGTAGTGCTCGCCGTGATGACAAGATGCCTTTTATAACAATGCGAATCAGCTCCGATAAACGACTAAGGTCCCAGGAAAGCAGCAAAAGAGCAACCTCTTTAGAAATCTCTTTGGGAAAAATAATAACACGCTTTTTAAGTCGAACCAGAGCTTGCATATTATCCAAATAATAGTGCAGATAAGCCAAGGTCACACGAGTAACGCCATGTAGAGAGCGCTTTCGTCTAAAATCGTTAATTAAACTGGATATGTCGATTACTATATGTTTCATAACCTAAACTCCATGTATCCATTTTGAGCAACGCATTCTAATTCTCACAAAACAAAGTATCAATTGATTTTGCACTTTAGGAACTAATTAATCTCTTATTTTCCTTTTACAAGCTATAAGCTTATAATCTGTGATTCTAATCTATATAAAGGACTACTATGATTTATCCCAATATACTGGCGACCATAGGACATACCCCCATTGTAAAAATTAATCGTCTAGGTCGTGAATTGGAATGTGAGCTTTATGCAAAATGCGAGTTTTTCAATCCGGGAGGCTCTGTAAAAGACCGCATTGGCTATGAAATGGTAGTCAACGCTGAGCGCCGCGGTACCATCAAACCAGGAGATACCCTAATTGAACCGACTTCAGGTAATACAGGGATAGGAATAGCTCTTGCCGGTGCAGTACTGGGTTATAACGTGATTATTACCATGCCAGAAAAAATGAGCCAGGAAAAACAGTGTGTACTTGAACGATTAGGGGCTAAAATCTACAGAACACGCACAGAAGCCGCCTCTTCAGATCCAGACAGCCATATTTCTTTGGCTAAAAAACTAAAGACTGAAATACCGAATTCGCACATTTTAGATCAGTATGCCAATCCGAATAACCCCAATGCCCACTATAAAGGCACGGCCCAAGAAATTATCGATGATTTCGGCAAAGATTTACATATGATAGTAGCTGGGGTAGGAACTGGTGGTACTATTACAGGCATAGCCAAACATCTTAAAGAATATAATCCAACCATCAAAATTGTAGGTGTGGATCCTGAGGGGTCAATTCTCGGGGGAGGTACAGAAATTAAACCCTATCTTGTAGAGGGCATAGGCTATGATTTCTTTCCTGATGTTTTAGATAACAACCTAATTGACCAATACGTTAAAACCAATGATGAAGATTCGTTTCACATTGCAAGACGGCTAATAAGAGAAGAGGGTTTATTAGTAGGAGGATCGAGTGGCGCAGCGATGTGGGCCGCATTACAAGCTGCCAAATCACTTAAAAAAGGGCAAAAATGTCTGGTGATTATTCCTGACTCCATCCGCAATTATATGTCTAAATTTGCAAACGATGAATGGATGAAAGCACAAGGTTTTCTATAGTCATATAATGTCTATAGACAAAAGTCCTGTTGCTTTAATTAAGCAGCAGGGCTTGCTGTTCTACTTGATGATTCTTCCATACGCTCAAATAATTGCTCTTCGTCGATTTTATTCATGCTAATCCAACCGGCTAGAGAGCTCACTAGACCATCATTAATCTGCTTGCTGGAACTGCCAAGTTTCTCTACTGCTGCTGGGGTTGTTACCGCATCGACTAATTTAGCAAAAAACTGAGAGCTATCATTATGAGGACTGTAGGTACCCGGCAAAAACTCCATATACACTTGAATGATGTCTGAGTTAGATAACTTATGCTCATCAATCGTAGCAAGTAAGTTTTGTCGCGATTGCAAATAAGAATGGAGTAATCTTTTGTTATCTTGATTAATTAGGGAAAGAATTTCAGCTATAGTACTATTCTTCTCACTGTCATTTTCAACAGGTTGAGGCGGATTAATAGCTAACTTTCCTACATAAGCAAAATCAGTTTTATTTTTTACTCGTGGAAAACACTGTTCACCCTGTACTTGTAAGACTAACTCTAGCTTGAAAGTATCCACCGAACTATTGGCATAAATTTCTCTACTTCTCAACTCTTTTCCATGCTCTACATGAGATAAAACAAAAGTTATTCCTAATACTTGGGGCAGTGCTCTTAAAGCAGATACAGGCATTGGTGTTGCCGGATCACGCAGGTAACTTTTTGGGGTGGAGGAATCTAACCCATCAAATACTTCTTTATACTCTAAAGGTTTTGCATAAATTTCATCGACAGCAAGCTGACGTAATACAAAGGCCATACACTCGACTATTTCTGATTTACGTGGGCCGTTAATAAGAATATCCATGCGCTCAGCCAAGGTAAGATAAGGTTGCTGAGACTTAAGCTTGGGATAATGGGCGAAAAAACGATCCAATACTACTTTCAACGTAGTTTCATTGACTCGCGGCGCTTTTTTCAACGCGTCAATAAAAGCCACAGCAGCCGCATGAAAAGGTTCTCCACCAACGTGAATAAAAGAAAGTGTCGCAGGAGTTCTAGTAAAAAAACCAGTACGTGTCATTTTGCTCTCCTACATTTAGGCTATATCTTTATTTTAATGAATCTAGATTAAGGAAATATTAACAGTGTGTTTATTATTTAAGACGCAAAAATCTATCCATGAGTATAGTTGCAAACAAACAATTTGTTTATTTTAATGACAAATTTAATTTTTAAAACTAATAACTAATTCGCGGTGTTTCTCAAAATAAGTCTATAGTTAAATTGGTAAAAAATTTTTTATTCCTCAGTAGACTTCTTTCGAAACTCGCTTTATCGAACACCGTATCAAAGAAACAACTCACCGATACAGGGGAGTTTCGAAAGAAGTCTTATATGCTAAAGATGTAAAAGTGAATCAATCCTATAGGGAAGAATAAGGATATTTTTCTGAGACACTCTGATAAAAGGAGCACACATGGAACATCTTCAAGAGAATGACTTGAGCAAGATAAAAGAATTGCTAAGACATACTGGTGAATTTATTGCCTACTTTGAGCTGGCAGAGAGCAAAATGATTGAATGGCGCCAGGAGTTGGAACAACAAGCAACGCGCATAAATCAACAATCTCAACGGCTACAAAACGAATTAACTGCTCTGGAAGAGCTATTATCACAAGCAGGAACGACTCGTTTTCGTGTAATTGCAGAAAAAGCCTTATCCCAGGGAGAGATCCAGCTACAGCTTCTTGAAAACAGTTGCAATCAATTTACTGCGAATTTTCAAGAGCAACAGGAGCAACTGGAATTGTTAACGGTACAGTGCGTGACTAAAATTGAACAGCATTGTGCCAAAGCAACTGAGGCAATTGGCAAACAACTGGCTAAATATGATGTGCATCAATTTCATCGTGTTGCCAATGAAAGCTGTGATCACGTGGAACGTGTTGCTAGTGATGCGGTACATAAAAGTAATAAACTGCTGAGCATGTTTGAAATGCGCTTTGGCTTATTCACTGTATTTACTACAATAGCCACTGCTTTTTTTATTGTGCTTTATTTAAATGGGGAGCTACCTTGGGAAACGCACCACAAAGCAGTGAGCGAGCGTCAAGCGGGGAAGGCCTTGCTGCAAGCCTGGCCTAGATTAACCCTTGAGGAAAAAACTAAAATAATAAATGACAACGTATTACAACATGGCGGATAAAACGTCTTTCTTAACGAATATAATACCAGGGCTGGTTTGTTTCTTTATTCTAACAATAGCCTTGCTCTTTATTTATTTTCACCAACTAAGAAAGCGACAGCGGATTAAACAATGGCAGAAATCATTAAATTTGCAGGAGCACCAACTCACCTTCCAGCAACTATATCAACATGTCGATGGTTTTCAGCTTTCCCAGCAAGGACGAAAGAGGCTAGATGCCATAGAGTTCACCTATGGAGAGATAGAATTCTTGCCATTTATTGCACTTTTATCTTTAGTAAGCCCGGATCATAAGACGATTTTTTATGATCTGGGCAGTGGTACAGGTAAAGCCTCTCTTGCTTGTGCCATGGTTTATCCTGTAAGTAAATGTGTCGGCATAGAGTTATTACCCGAACTACATCAAGCAGCCTGTGAGCAAGTTGCTCGATTAGCAATGCGGCCAAACTATATAGAAAAAGCTAAAAAAATTGAGTTTATCTTGGGAGACTTTCTTAAAGTGAATTTAGATGAAGCAACGTTAGTCTTTGTCAATTCAACGACCATTTTGGGTGCGGTGTGGGAACACTTAAGTTTTCGACTAAATAATCTACCCAATCTACATACTATTATTACTACTAGCAAGACCATAACTGTCCATGACTCATTCCATATCACCAGCACTAAAATAGAGATGAGTTGGGGGATCGTTGAAGCATATATTCATACGAGAAAAACAAATTTTAACTAACTGGCTTGAAAAGATTGAATAAATTTTTACCCAGTCTATACTTATAAAACAAGAACAAAGAAAGCTGTCAGCACCTGATGTGTCATGGGGCGGACTAAAAAGCACACGCGACAAAACGAGGTGGGTATGATTAAATCGGAACTCATTGAACACATCGCTGCTCGAATGACGCATCTTACAGAGAAACAAGTGGCGGATGGAATTAATAGAATACTGGAATTAATGAGCGAAGCACTCATTAAGGGCCAACGAATCGAGATTCGTGGTTTTGGTAGTTTTTCTCTCCATTACCGGCCACCGCGGAATGCCCATAATCCCAAGACCGGTGAGAAAGTGGTCACAGAGGCCAAACATAGCCCCCACTTTAAGCCAGGGAAGGAGCTACGTGAACGTGTTGACGCATCGCGAGCTAAGCACCCGCTTCCCAAAGATGATGAGAAGTAACTGTTTAATATCATCCCATCAATTGGATCAAAGTATGTCTATTCCTAGAGCAAGGGAATAGACGTTTTTTTATAAGGAAAATCAATAAACCTTGATTACGTGATGCTGCGTCAAGGCGGTACAAGTTATCTACATCGAGTTAGAGAAAACGTATCTGTTCACGGGGTATACAGATGAAGCATACCCCGGGAACTCTTCCGAGAAAAGTTAAGCCCGAGGTAAAGTAACTCCGGTTTGTCCTTGATATTTTCCACCTCTATCTCTATAGGAAACGGCACATACTTCTGAAGCTTCAAGAAAGAGCATTTGCGCAACCCCTTCATTGGCATAAATTTTTGCTGGCAGCGTGGTTGTATTGGAAAACTCCAAAGTAACATGACCTTCCCATTCAGGCTCTAAGGGAGTGACATTAACTATAATGCCGCATCGAGCATAAGTAGATTTGCCAAGACAAATAGTTAACACATTTCTAGGAATACGAAAATATTCTATTGTCCGAGCTAGTGCAAATGAGTTAGGAGGAATAATACAAACATCTGACTGAACATCTACAAAACTGTTTTCATCAAAAGCTTTGGGATCAACTATAGCCGAATTTATATTGGTGAAAATCTTGAATTCATTAGAGCAACGCACATCATAACCATAACTAGAAACGCCATAAGAAATAATTCGACCAGAGGCATTCTCGCGCACTTGTTCTGGTTGGAATGGAGAGATCATTCCATGCTCTACCGCCATTTTTTCTATCCATCGATCTGATTTAATTGACATGGTTGAACCTAATTAATACTAAAAAATAGAGTTCTATCATAAAATGACCATAAACGAAAGTTGATATTGATAAAATAATAATCTTATTCGTATGGAAAAACTCGCTTTATCACTACGATTCTTTATTGAGAAACGCCAATACCCCCTCGCTTAAGTTGTGGTTAATCTAAAAATTAACCCACTGTCCAATTAGAGAGCGACATTGACTCAAAGGCATCCCCATATTATTTTTTCTTAGCCATATTTGTCAAAATATCACCTAACTCCATAGGCATAGGAAATACTATCGTTGAATTGTTCTCTTCAGCAATTGCAGCGAGTGTCTGCAAATATCGTAACTGCATGGCTTGCGGTTGCTGTGCTAACACTTGAGCGGCCTGTAACAACTTTTCTGATGCCTGCAATTCACCTTCAGCATGAATGATCTTCGCTCTTTTATCACGTTCAGCTTCTGCCTGTTTTGCTATAGCCCGAATCATACTTTCATCTAAATCTACGTGTTTAATTTCTACATTGGATACTTTAATACCCCAATTATCTGTTTGTGAGTCTAATATTTTTTGCACATCACTATTCAGTTTCTCACGTTCAGAGAGCATTTCATCCAATTCATGTTGGCCTAAAACAGAACGTAAGGTGGTTTGTGCTAATTGACTGGTTGCTTCATAATAATTTTCGACTTGGATAATGGCGTTTTCAGGAACAACCACGCGAAAATAAAGTACCGCACTTACCCTAACAGATACATTGTCTCTTGAAATGACATCCTGACTAGGCACATCCATTACTATGGTTCTTAAATCAACGCGAACAACTTGTTGAATTATTGGAATAATAATAACTAGCCCAGGGCCTTTAACCCGCCAAAACCTACCTAAGGAAAAAACGACACCACGCTCATATTCTCGAAAAACTTTGAACGAGGACATTAACAATAAAGCAATTATTATAGCGATAACTCCCAGAAAAGCGGCCATCTCACATCCTCCATAAGAATTCTTGTTAATTTTAATTATTCTATTGGCTCCTCATCAATATCCACTTCCAACCAAAGGCCCGAGGTCTGGATGACTTTAACTTTCTTATTTACCTCAATTGGCTTTTTGGCATAAACACTCCATATCTCGCCACGAATGACAGCTTGGCCCCGAGGGTTTACTTCACTTAATGTTCTTCCCCGAGCCCCAACTAACATGACTAGTCCGTTTTTGATAGTTTGTCGTTTTGATTTAATAACCATGCCCAAAACAAATATAAAAATGCCAACATTGACTACAGCCATTGCCCAAATAGCTGACCATGCAACTCTATAAGCACTATCATCTGTATTAATCAACATGATAGAGCCGAGAACAAAAGAGATAGTGCCCCCTATGCCTAAAGAACCATAACTTGGGGTAAATCCTTCTGCGACGATAAAGATTATGCCTAAGATCATTAAGCCAAGTCCGGCATAGTTAATTGGTAATAGTTGCAACGCATAAAGAGCAACGAGTATGGATACAGTCCCCACGACTCCTGGTAGGACAAATCCAGGACTCATCAACTCAAATAAAATTCCGTAAATCCCCAATAAAATTAAAAAATAAGCAACTGTTGGATTAGTAATCACCGATAAGAATTGGGTACGCCAATTAGGATTAACCACTTGAATAGAAGTCTGCTGGGTATTTAATGTTATTTTTTGATTATTTTGTACGACAGTTACATTATTGAGTTGAGATAACAAGTCAGGAATGTCTGTTGCAATATAGTTTATTGCTTTTGCCTTTAATGCTTCAGGGGCAGTAATAGATATTGCATCACTTACGGCTTCTTGCGCAAAAGTCGGATCTCGTCCGCGCAATTGCGCCAAAGAACGGATAGTAGCTAGAGCATCACTGCGCGCTTTTTTTTCCATGATAGAAGACTTTTTATTTTCACTGCCTACTTCGCCCCCAATACTCACTGGGCTGGCCGCCCCTAAGTGAGTCCCTGGAGCCATTGCCGCTAAAGTACTAGCATATAAAAGGTAAGTCCCTGCACTAGCAGCCCTAGCTCCGTTGGGACTTACATAAGTTACTATAGGCACTTTTGAGTTCAAAAATTTTTGGATAATAGCTCTCATTGCCTCATCAAGACCGCCAGGGGTATCAAGTAGTACGATAATTAAATCTGCATTTTGCGCCGCAGTTATATTTCTATCGACGTAGTCTGCTGTTGCTGGACCGATTGGACCATTAATCTTGAGTTGAACAATTTGAGCCGCATTAACTTGAGAAATGGTCAATAAAACTAAAATAATAAAGAAGAGCATGGTGCGAATTATTAACAGCCGTAAACGCTCAAACTTAGCGAATACAACCCCCTCAATGGAGTAAGGTGTAGCCATGCTCATTTCCTTTTGCGAGAGGCATATGATAAAAGATAGCACAATTTGTTAGGAAGAGCTGGTGAACTGAACTAGGAGACTCTCAGCAGATCCGGCCTAATGTCTTAACAAAGGTAATTTAGCGTGAGTTTCGGATAAGATCGCAGGACAATGTAGATGCTGGATGCAGCGCTCGCCTAACCCAGGAACGGGGTGGCAGCAAAAAGCAGGATAAACGCCGCATTAGAAATTCTTTGTATCGTGAATAAGGAGCTCCTGGGTTAGGCGAGCGCTGCACCCAGGCTACAAACTGTGTCTTATCCATAACTCACGTTAATTTAATAGAGACAGATCTCCATAAAGCAAGAAACAGGAGATAGACTAGAAATAAACGCCGATCTGTGCCGAGACAGTATCTGCCGCCCGCCCCGTTCCAAAGGAGGTCATGTTAACGGCACCAGCAGGAGCTGCTCCATTAGCAAATTGGTTAGTCCCATAATCGATATCATGTTTGTACTCTAAGCTTTCTACAGTGTCTTTCCATAGGGAAATGTTAAATACCCCAATAAAACGATGGTGGGGTAAATTCAAGGCCAGAGCATCTTTTGACCATTGATATCCAAGACCAATAGAAGATGGTCGATCAAATGCTCTAAAGGTCACACCAAATTCTGTTTGACCTGCTTGTGGTTTTGCTCCTAGTCCATTAAAACTTAGATCCTGGGGCCTAAATGCCTCAACAGCAGTCACCCACTCAGCGGCAAGATTAAATCGATCAAAGGCAATATTGCCGTGAACATCAACAGCTTGGGTTTTACGTACTACTTCATTACCATTAGAAAATGAACCAAATCCACCGAACGTTGTGCCAACATCAGCCGCGGTATTTTGCATACCGGAAGAATCATCTATAGAGCTAATATAACCAGCACCTATTTCGCCATTAAAACCGTTGAACTTATAGTTATATCCTAAATTCGCGCCACCAACACCAGATTTGCCCAAAGTGGTATCACTTCTATAAATATATCCGGCAGCAAATGGACCGGTGTCCCCTTGCGATTGGTAACCCAATATAAACGGCCTAGTTTTAGTTCGCGCTAAATTTAAAGGAATTGGAGCACTGATCATGGAACTAGAGTAACGACCAAAGGGTACATATAATTGCCCACCAGTAAAATACCATGGTGTTTTATCTAAATTACCTATGTTTACAAAACCCAAATTCAAATTAAATGATGAGTTATTTACTCGTGGGCCAACATCAGGAGGGCTCTCATCATAAGCAATAGAAATGTAAGCCTCTACATTTTGGTTAAGTGCTGCCGCCACATCCAGTTCACTTGAGCCAAGGGTAATGTCTGCACTAGTATTTCCGCGGAAGGAGCTATTGAGCACGCCTACTGGTTCTGCCTTTCCACTAAGGGCAACAATTGGCTTTTGCGGCACAGGATAACCCATGCTTTGATACGCTTCGTACAAACGACGACGCTGTTGCATTAAACGAATATCACGATTAATACTAGAGATATTCACAATATAATCAGAACCATCAAAAGCCGGCCTATCACCTAAATAGGGTGAAGTCACTACAGGTGTACCTGCGATATAAGTTACCACTCTATTATCAGCAACTAATGCTGTAGGATAGAAACCTATCGACTCTGGATGCTCATTAGGAGCATGTACGGTGACGCGCGAAGAATGATAGTAGCCCTGCGTCCTATTGCTTTTCTTAGTCTGGGTGGATGCGGATACATCTGATTTTTTCTTTGCCACTTTTACTGGACGATGATGCTCTTTGCGCGCAGGATGTGATACCAGTCTTTTTTGCAGCTTATTGAGCTGAGACTGTAACTGCTGAGTTTGATGTTGTAATCGTTGTATTTCCTGCAGCAACTGTTGATCATTTTCCGCATATAATGGCGATGAGAAACAGGCTAGAGCCAATATGACTTTCTTAAATTTCATGCGTACTCCTGCGTATTATTTTTACTTCCTATTCAAATGGGCAGGGAATTATATCGTGACAAATTCACAATGGCTATAACTAAAACATACTTATGTGTTTTAAGAACAATGAGTATAAAATTAAAGTAAACTATTATTTATTAATATCAATGATCTATCCATCAAACATTGGCAAAAGGGATACGATTTGTTCATCATGGAGGGAGATAAAGGGAACGACTGAACCGCTACATAAAAAAAGCCTACCACAGGAGATAGGCTTTACTTATAAAAGGTATATATTGCTTAAACATTACCTAAATATTTAACACCAAAATAAGGGCCATAGAGTCCGTAATTAACTGTAGTAATTGGGCTAAGAGGATTCTGTAAAGGCTGTGTTTGTAATACATTAAAATAATTGATTACTTGATAACCACCCTCAAAATTTACAACTCCTTGGGGCATATTATATTCATAGTTCAAACCAAGTTTAGCTTGTACAGTAGGTACTATTGCCTTCGACGCGATGTAAGTTGGTGATACAACTAATCCAACTGCAGTAACAACAAACTCACCGTCGTAACGACTGGTACCATAAAGGATAGAACCAGCACCATTAGCTGTTACCTTTAAGGCAGGAGTCAGGTTATATGAATAATCAATACCTAATACCGGACCAAATCCTTTGAAATCGGTATTATCCAAAAAGTCAATGGGTGAAAACGATAATATCTGCGCAACAAACACTGATGGATAATAATTCGTTTCATTTACTTGAAGATTGGCATATTGCATACCACCATAAAAACGAAGTTTTTTTACTAATCCGAAATCAACGTGTTGTCCAAAAACCACATTAACTTGATCTAATCTATTTTCGTTAGTCTGTGTAAATGGGGCAGAAAAAGGAAATACTGGAATAATTCCCACAAAACCAGACTGATTGGTGTTATTACTGTAATGAGTCCAATCTACTGTTATATCGCTTCCAGTACTATAATGATAAGAGCCCTCTGCTCTAAATCCAAAATTCCATTTGTTGTTTACATTCTGAAATAGTTCTGCTGCCTTAGCACCACCATAACTTGATTGTAAATATAATGCTTGAATACCAAAATCCCATAGCTTGGCTTCACATGGAACAGTCACATTCCCTGGAGCGCAGACAGGCCCCATCGTACCGGCGGACGCAAAGCTACTTGCTGCCAATCCGATTACAGCTAAAGTTGTCTTTTTCAACATATGAACTCCATTCCTAAAAAAAAAGCCCATCACATATATGATGGGCTCTTATAAATCTTAATTAATTAAGAAATTATACGTTACCAACATACTTTAGACCAAAATATGGACCAGATGCAGCAAAGTTAGAGAAGTTGTTTGAACCAACTCCAAAACCTGTTAAACCGTTGTTAACAGCATTGAAGTAGTTGAACCACATGTAACCAGCATCTAAAGTCAAATCACCTTGTGCCATAGCATAAGTGTAATTAGCACCTAACTTAGCTTCAACTTCAGGAACGACTTGAGTAATGGAGTTAGTACCAAATGCAGCAACAGCAGCATTATTGTTTAATTGGTTGTTGATTGTACCAACTAATATAGCACCAGCTGCTTTAGCATAAACGCCGAATCCGTTACCGAATACGTAGTTCATGTCTATACCAGTACGTGGACCGAATCCATTGTAGTTAGAATAGAATGGGTTAACGAAACCAAAACCATTGTCGTTGTTACCAATGTTAATACGTGCGTATTGGAAACCACCGTGGAAACGGATTTTCTTGTTAGCACTGAAATCAACAAACTGACCTAACTCACCATTAACAGCATCCCATCTTACACGGTTCAGATCATTCAAACCGAAGAAGAAGTTGTTAAAGTTGTTGTTATTGTTATCAGCATCTAAATGGTACCAGTTGATGTTAACATCATTACCAGTATTGAAATGGTAAGAAGCTTCTAATTGAAAACCCCAGTTCCAGTTGTTATCGTTGTTGCCGAAACCGTTGATGAAATCAAATTTTTCAAACTGAGCAAGAGTACCGAAGTTATTTTGGCTTCCGTAATAAACTGTTTGTAAATATAATGCTTGGCCACCGATATCCCAAGCTGTTCTTTCGCAAGGAACAGTAACATTTCCTGGGGTGCAAACTGGGCCCATAGTACCAGCAAATACTGCACTGCTACCGAAAGCAAGAACAGCTAACGCTGTTTTTTTCAAATTTAACATGCTTATCTCCACTTTTTTATTATTAATTTCCGTTCGTTACCAATTTAATACTAATCAGCAACAGTACGCATTTTTCGCTCTAATCGAGAGCGTACCTGGATAAATTATCCAGCTGGACTTTGATAAAGTCAACAGTATTGCTGAAATTTCTTAAAAAGTTAGCAAATTACACATTACCAACATACTTCAGACCAAAATATGGGCCTGATGCAGAGAAGTTAGTGAAATTATTGACACCAACTCCAAACCCAGTCAAGCCATTGTTCACGGCATTGAAGTAGTTAAACCACATATAACCAGCATCTAAAGTTAAATCACCTTGTGCCATAGCGTAGGTATAATTAGCACCTAATTTCGCATCAACCTCAGGAACAATCTGCGTGATAGAACCAAATCCAAATATAACTGGCCCGCCAGCAGCATAATTTAACTGATTGGTAATTGAGCCTGCTAAAACGGCACCTGCTGCTTTAGCGTATACACCAAGACCGTTACCAAACACATAATTCATGTCTATACCAGTACGTGGACCAAATCCATTATAAGAAGAATAAAATGGATTAACGACGCCAAAATAGTTGTTGTTATTTCCTATAATGATTCGTGCATATTGAAAACCTCCATGAAAGCGGATTTTCTTATTAGCACTGAAATCAACAAACTGACCGAACTCACCATTAACAGCATCCCACTTGGCTCGATTGAAATTACCGAACCCATTGTTGAAGAAGATGGTACTATTGTCGTTGTTATCAGCTTCTAGGTGATACCAACTAATGGTTATATCATTTCCAGTATTGAAGTGATAAGAACCTTCAATTTGAAACCCCCAATTCCAATTATCATTGTTATTAAAAGCATTGAATGGGGTAAACTCTTCAACCTGAGCTAAAGTAGCGAAATCATTCTGGCTGCCAGAGAAAACTGACTGCAAATATAATGCTTGAACGCCAAAATCCCAAGCAGTTCTTTCACAAGGAACAGTAACATTGCCTGGGGTACATACCGGCCCCATAGTACCAGCAAAGGCCACGCTGCTTCCTAAAGCAAGTACGGCGACTGCTGCTTTTGTTAAACTAAACATGCTTTGCCTCCACTACATTATTATTGAGTTCCATTTCATTGATAGCTCACTCTTTGGAGTTGCCAATAGCACACTTTCGTCGCTTAGGCTCGAAGCATGCAACGGTATCAGTATCTGCAGGGATTTTGCATAAGTCAAGAATTTCTATAAAAAAAAATCAACATTTTCATGAAGATATCGTTATTTTATTCATTAACGTTATTTTTTAATCAGACTGACAACTACACGACGATTGGCAGCGCGCCCATCATCAGTATCATTTCTAGCAATCGGTTTTAATGCCCCAAACCATGTCACCGATAATTTATTTTTAGGTACGCCAAGCCCTAATAAATAATGTTTTACAGCTTCAGCTCGAAATTGTGATATAGCATTGTTGTAACCTTTGCGTCCACTCTCATCGGCATACCCTTCTACGCGAATTTTCTCTATTCGCGTATCTGCAGCGACATATTGAGCAATACGCCGTAATTGGTCTTTATCGGCATCGGTGAGCATTTTACTATCTACCCCAAAATGGAACACACTTTCTTTCACATCGTCATAATTAAAAGGTAATAAACTGCCCAAACAGCGCTGATAAAGTGAAAATACTTTTTGAAACCTTATGGGAGAAAGCGCCACGGTCACATCAAAACCCTCTTCAGAATGATAGCTAAAATTTGCTTGATATCCCTGGGATAGATAAGTTAATAGTTTTAAAGCGGGCTCACGTGATAAATAAATGCCATATTCTCCTGGCTTTATAAACGTTCGACCAACAACAAAAGAGGGGCCAAAAGGTTTCCAGACAGGGGATTTAGCAGTCACATGAGCAGGCAGCGCGCGCTGTACCTGAGACCACTTGCGTAAAATAAAATGCGGCGACTTAGTTGCATATTGCTCGAAATAGCCAATACCGTAGTTAGGTATCATTAAAGAAAGACCACAACGAATAGGATTACCACTCATACGCCATTTTTCATCCCCCATAGGACTAATATAGTCAACATGAAGGGCGGCAAAAGAGGTATTTATTGCAAACACATACCCCATAACGCTAGTCTTTATATGTTTGCCAATCCTTTGTCCAAATGCCATTTTTTGCTCATCCCTATCGCCTAATTCGTGTTATTCTTATGTATCGGCAACGGCCTCGGAATCTTTATTATGAAAACTGTTACTATCAATCGCCCTGACGATTGGCATGTACACCTTAGAGATGGCGACCAGTTACTCCATACTGTTCCTGCTACTGCACAACATTTTGCCCGTGCTCTGGTCATGCCCAACCTAAAGCCAGCACTCACTACTTTGCCTGAAATTGAGCATTATAGAAATAGAATTATTGCTGCAATTCCCGATAATTCATCATTTAATCCTTATATGACGTTCTATCTCAATGAATCAGTTGCCGCAGAAGAGTTGCAGCAAGCCGCATCAATTCCTTATGTGTTAGGTGCCAAGCTCTATCCAGCCGGCGCCACAACTAATTCAGAGGCCGGCGTTAAATCATTAAATGATTTGTATTCCCTTTTTGAAGTATTACAAAATAATAATATGGTATTGCAAATTCATGGAGAGGTAACTCACAGTGACATCTTCGAGCGCGAAGCATTATTTATTGACGAATATTTAAGGCCTATTGCGGCTAATTTCCCTAAGTTAAGAATAGTATTGGAGCACATTTCAACTCAAGCAGCGGTTGATTTTGTTACCCAAGCCCCAGCAACAATTGCGGCAACGATAACACCTCATCATCTATTATATAATCGCAATCAACTACTGGCTGGCGGCATTAGACCGCATTATTATTGTCTTCCTATTTTAAAACATGAAAAGGATCAAAAGGCGTTACAAGCAGCAGCTAATAGCGGTAACCCCAAATTTTTTGCTGGCACCGACAGCGCGCCGCATTCTATAAATACCAAAGAGAATAGTTGTGGTTGTGCTGGTATTTATTCAGCTCCATTTGCGTTGGCGCTTTATACCCAAATATTTGATGAAATGAATCATCTGGAAAAACTAAATGATTTTACTAGCCGTTTTGGTGCTGACTTTTATCAATTGCCAGTGAATGCAGAAAAAATTGAATTAATAAAAACCCCTCAACCTATACCTGATTTAATGCCTTTAGGTTCAAATCAAGTTGTTCCTATAGCCGCTGGCGAAACAATACAATGGAGTATACATGGCCTCCCCAGATAGTATTTTAAGTCTAAAGATTAAAGAACGCTTTCGAGGCTTCTTACCTGTAGTTGTTGATGTGGAAACAGCAGGAATAGAACCAAAAAAAAATGCTCTTCTTGAAATGTGTATTGTGCTAATCGACATGGATGAGCAAGGTTTATTTCATCGAAGCAATAGCTATTTTGAACATATTTTACCGTTTGAAGGAGCAGAACTGGATGAAAAATCTCTTGCCTTTAATCAAATTGATCCCTATCAACCCTTACGCTTTGCAATAGATGAAAAAAGTGCTCTGGAGCGGCTGTTTAAACCCATTAATGAAGCACTAAAAAAAACACACTGCCAAAGGGCTGTGTTAGTTGGGCATAATGCATGGTTCGATTTATTATTTGTAAAAGAAGCCATCAAAAGGACTGGCGTAAAATCGCCTTTTCATGCATTCACCTGTTTTGATACGGCAACCCTAGGAGGACTAATTTATGGACAGACAGTTTTAGCTAAGGCAGCTAAGGCCGCGCGGATCCCCTTTGATCCGAATGAGGCTCACTCAGCAATTTATGATGCAGAAAAAACAGCAGATTTATTTTGTAGCATGATCAATACATGGAGAAAAATGGTTCAACCATAAATTCTTGAGTTCTTGCAAATTGAACCCGCATAAGGAAAAACCCCATGCGGGTTGATGAAATGACTTATAAAGAGTCAGAATGCTCAGCTAAATAAGCGGCAACACCTTGAGGAGAGGCTTTCATCCCAACATCGCCTTTCTTCCATCCAGCAGGACAAACTTCACCATGTTCTTCAAAGAACTGTACCGCATCTATAGTACGGAGAATTTCGTCTACATTTCTGCCGATAGGTAAGTCATTAACGATTTGTGAACGAACCATACCATTAGTATCAATGATAAATGCCGCACGGAAGGCAACGCCGGCAACAGGATGTTCTATACCATAAGATTGACAAATACTATGATTCATATCTGCAGCCATAGTATAGCGAACAGGGCCAATACCACCACTTTTTACCGGAGTATTTCTGTATGCATTATGAGTAAAATGAGAATCAATAGAAACAGAAACCACCTCAACGTTACGACTTTTAAATTCGTCAATGCGATGATCAAGAGCAATTAACTCTGAAGGACACACAAAAGTGAAATCTAAAGGATAGAAAAAAACTAATCCATATTTACCTTTTAAATGCTCATGCAAATTAAATTTGTCAACTATTTCACCATTTCCCATTACCGCAGCAACAGTAAAATCTGGCGCTTTACGTCCTACTAATACACTCATTTTATGATCTCCATTGCAAGATGCAGGATATTCCTGCACTTATTATTATAATTAGGCTGCAACCGCATCACGTAACATGGGCTCTAATTCACCTTGCTGAAACATTTCAGCAATGATGTCAGAACCACCAATCAATTCACCTTTCACATATAATTGAGGGAAAGTAGGCCAATCTGATACCTGTGGGAGCATTTGGCGAATATCGGGATTAGCAAGAATATCTACATAAGCAAAATCCACTCCACAAGCTTCTATGCATTGTACCGCACGAGCTGAAAATCCACATTGCGGCATCTTAGGGCTACCCTTCATATAAAGGATGATCGCATTTTCAGCAATTTGCTTTTTAATTTTTTCTAAAGTATCCACTTATGCACCTTTATTGATAATAGATCGCACTAATTATGGCGAAAACCGACCAAGCCCGCAACTAATCATTCTATAATGAGTCCAAGATTGTTATAAACCTTGAATTCACTGAATAGAACATTATTCGCAGAAGGTAATTACAGTGATTCTCCTGCCATCAATTAATGCCATTGTTTTATACTAGGACTAAAAATTTCCTGGGGACTAGATTATAGTACGAGTTCAATTTTTGCGCAACCAGCAATTAATCGTGTTAGTTCCTCTGGTCGAAGCTCCCCATAGGCTAGAACCATTTTTTAAATAGGCAATCGTTTGAATAGATGACCGTTAATTTAAGAAATATAAGAAGGGTATTTAATCAAATATGATTATGTAAAAGAGAATAAAAAAATAGTCATAAAATGCTTCCCTGCTACATTGAATATCGTACCTATCCTGCTACACTAAACTTCTTTATAAATTCCAGGAGATCAGCATGACATTTACGTTACCGCCATTACCCTATGCAATGGATGCACTTAGCCCACATATATCCAAAGAAACATTAGAATATCATTATGGCAAACATCATCAGGCTTATGTCACTAATTTGAATAAACTAGTCCCAGGCACTGAATTTGAAGGAATGAATCTGGAAGAGATCATCCTCAAATCAAAAGGAGGTATATTCAATAACGCAGCTCAAATTTGGAATCATACTTTTTATTGGCACAGCCTTAGCCCTAATGGTGGTGGCGAGCCTACAGGTAAAGTGGCTGACGCTATTAATCAAAACTTTGGTTCTTTTGCTGCATTCAAAGAACAGTTTACTCAAGCGGCAGCCACTACTTTTGGTTCAGGTTGGGCGTGGTTAGTTCAAGAAGATTCCGGCGCGTTAAAAATTATTAGCACCAGTAATGCCGGTACCCCAATGACAGAAGGCTTGACGGCTTTATTGACCTGTGATGTTTGGGAGCACGCTTATTACATTGATTACCGCAACGCGAGACCCGAATACCTCAACCACTTCTGGTCAGTCGTCAATTGGGATTTTGTTGCTCAAAATTTGAAATAAAGGAACAATAGGGAGAGATCATGGCTTTAATAAC
The DNA here is from genome assembly GCF_000953135.1 of Legionella fallonii LLAP-10. Classification (NCBI taxonomy): domain Bacteria; kingdom Pseudomonadati; phylum Pseudomonadota; class Gammaproteobacteria; order Legionellales; family Legionellaceae; genus Legionella; species Legionella fallonii. The sequence goes on from NZ_LN614827.1 coordinate 4,124,915, forward strand.
GTGCTATAACCCCATGCCAATAACATTCACCCATGGTGAAGGAGTTTGGTTATATGATGACCAAGGAAAAGCTTATCTCGATGGCCTAAGCGGGATAGCTGTTTGCGGATTGGGCCATGCTCACCCTGATGTAACTCGCACCATACAGCAACAAGCAGCAAAATTGCTCCACACGTCGAATGCCTTTCATATTAAAGAGCAAGAATTGCTTGCTCAAAAGCTCTGTGCTATGGCAGGAATGGAGCAGGTGTTTTTCTCCAACTCAGGAGCGGAAGCAAATGAGGCAGCTATTAAGCTAACCCGTCTTTATGGCCATAAAAAAGGTATAGAAACACCCTCAATTATAGTGATGGAAAAGGCCTTCCATGGCAGAACTATGGCCACCTTAACTGCATCAGGTAGTCGCAAAGTTCAAGCGGGTTTTGAGCCTCTTGTCCCTGGATTCATTCGCTCACCTTTTAATGATTTAGATGCCATTCACAAAATTGCAGCCAATAGAGAAGATGTAGTGGCCGTTATGATTGAACCTATTCAAGGAGAAGGAGGTATTTATTCTGCTGAAGAAGGCTATCTTCGTGCCCTAGCACAACTTTGCGAGCAAAAAGGTTGGATGCTTATTCTGGATGAGGTGCAAACAGGTAATGGCCGTACAGGAAAACTGTTTGCCTGTATGCATTACAACATACAGCCAGATATTCTTACTACAGCAAAGGGATTAGGTAATGGTGTTCCCATCGGTGCATGCCTGATGAGCAAAAAGGCTATGGATTTATTTAAACCAGGAAATCATGGTTCAACTTTTGGTGGTAATCCCTTAGCATGTGCCACAGCATTAACTGTTTTGGAGGTCATTGAACGCGACAACCTGTGTGAAAAAGTAACTAAAAACAGTGCCCTCTTAATGGATAAATTAATAAATAATCTAGGCGAGCATCCTCACGTCAAAGCTATACGCGGCAAAGGTTATATGATAGGCATAGAACTTGATAGACCAGTTAATGATATCAAAGCCATTGGCTTGGCTAATGGGGTAGTATTCAATATTACCGCCGATACGGTAATAAGGCTCTTACCTCCTCTTATTATTAACGAAGAAGAAATAGAAGAATTGGTAAATCGATTAACGATGACTATTAATCAATTTACTGCTTAGGTAATAGGCTTAACTTAAGCAGTAGGTTGAGCCACGGAGAAAATTATGAGCGCTCTCTTTCATTTGGCATTTCCCATACATGATTTGGAATTAGCTAAAACCTTTTATCTAGATAAATTAGGCTGTGAACTAGGTCGATCATCCGAACATGCTTTGATTTTTAAATTGGGTACACATCAAATTGTTGCCCACAAAATAGATGCGCCCCTTCCTCCTCAACAAGGTATTTATCCACGACATTTTGGTTTAATTTTCCAAGAAAAAAGTGAGTTTGACGCATTGATTGAACGATTAAATAGCAAGCATGTTCATTTTGAAATCCCATTAAAAACACGCTTTCCTAATTCAAAAATAGAACATCAATCTTTCTTCTTAAAAGATCCGACTAATAATCTACTTGAGTTCAAATATTATACTTATCCCTCCGCCATATTTGGCGAACACGAATTGAAACAAATAGGAGAAGGCAAACAAGGATAACTTCTAACGATGTTTCAGGAGATGCAAATAATGAGCAACCACTACCGCTTGATTGGTAAAAATCCATTTTACTCCTCTATTTATTTCTCTCCACAGGCTATTTTTTGAATCCACAAAACCAACACCTAATACTTGATATGCCTCTGTTAATTGTCGTATTCGCTCATTCGTTAATAATAAATAACTTCCCATAACCCCACCATAATTGTTTTTTATGCTTAAATCACAAAATGCTTTGACATTATTGTGCACGGGGACGAGTAGTAATGACTTATGAGGAAATTGGGTTAGTGAATTAAAGATCTCTGGAGTAAGGGTTAATAAATGATAGTCAGTCACTGGCGATAAATGCTGTAAAGTCTGTACTAATATAGCCTCATCTTGAAGAGGATTTTTGAGTTCAATAAGCAAATGCATCTGTCCGCCAAATTCGGCAATCACCTCAGCAAGTGACGGTATTTGTGGCGCTAAAGAGCGTATTGCACTGAAAGTTAGGTCATTTATAGCAACGTTTTGCCGCCATAATCGATTTAAGGTGGGATCATGGTTAACCACTAAAACATTATCCGCGGTAACATGTACATCAAGCTCAATTCCCCAACAACCTGCTTTTTTTGCTAGTCTAAAAGCCTCCATAGTATTTTCAAAAATACCCGCTGGATTATTATGCGCTCCTCGGTGAGCAATAAGCCGTACTTCATTAATATCTGCAATATTAGGCTTCTTCCTAGGAGTAGCCGCAAAATAACCATTAAGTATTTTTTCCGCTAGAGCCAATAAATCCATAGTAAGCCTTATTTTTAGATAAATAATATTAGATCTCTTTTATCTTAGGATCGATGAAAAAGTAGTAAACGATTTATTTTATGCTGCTAAAGATTAAAAGGTAAAGGAATGGTTCCTTGATTTTTTACCCTCTCCTATTCCATTAATAGGCCGAATTGTGTAAAAATGATATGATTTTTTTATCTTGCTAATCAATGAGCTTATCTTGTTAGCTAATTTTATAACCGAGACCTTTATATGTCATTAATTACCACCAATCTGGAGTTGGCTGTTTTAGATTTACAAGCTGGCAAGCCTGTAGCCATACCCACAGAAACTGTATATGGATTGGCCGCATCGATTTATAAAGCAAAGGCGATTAAAGCCGTTTTCGAAATGAAAAACAGGCCACTCAATCATCCGCTAATCGTCCATGTGGCAACCGATTATAATTTGAATGAGCTCGTTGAAAATATCCCGGAATATGCGCAACAATTAATTAAAAAATTTTGGCCCGGTCCCTTAACTTTGGTATTAGAAGCCAATAAAGAACAAATTAATCCTTTAATAACAGGAGGGCAAACTACTGTTGCCATAAGATGCCCTGCCCACCCATTGACCCAAAAATTATTACAACAGCTGGATTCTCCTGTTGTTGCACCCTCGGCCAATCCTTTTGGTAAAATTAGTCCAACAACTGCGCTACATGTGAAGCAAGCATTTAACGAACAACAGTTAACGATTCTGGACGGCGGCCGATGCAAGGTGGGTATAGAATCGACAATAATCGATGCAACACATGCTGATAGTTATAAAATTCTACGTCATGGTGTAATTGATGAAAAAACGATAGCGGCCGTCATTTCAACCCATTGCTTAAATGATGAAAGTGACATTCGCGTTCCAGGAAAATTAGAAAGTCATTACCAACCACAAAAAAAACTGTATTATTTTGACCGCTATGAAATGCTCGCCAATTTTTGTCGAAAAAGAGAAGGAGATGTTTACGTCATTGCGAGTCAACAACCTGCTCTAATAGAAGCTCACCACTTCTATCCTCTGGCAAAGAATCCCAAAGAAGCTGCTTTTGATTTATATTATCAATTAAGAAAAGCGGATGCATCAAATGCCATGTGTATTGCTATAGAGTTGCCCCCTGAATCAAGTGAATGGCAAGGAGTGAGAGAACGAATTATCAAAGCAGGCTTCCCCTACTCCAAATAATGCTCTCAAATTAGGATTTCTACCCTCCCTATTGACAGGGTAGAAAAATTTGCGTAAGTTAGCGCCCATGCCGAGGTGGTGAAATTGGTAGACACGCTAGCTTCAGGTGCTAGTGGGGGCAACCCCGTGGAGGTTCAAGTCCTCTTCTCGGTACCATATATAGAGTTTATTTAATATTATTCCCTATTGCTTGACCAAAACGGATAGCACTCCCAGCCTTTAAGGCTTTATTCCATGCCACTTGTTCACCGTTAGCAAATAGTAATACAACCGTTGAACCTAATTTAAAAAAACCCATTTCATCACCTTGAGCCATTTTTTTCTGTACTGCATCCTGAGAGTAATCGAAACTGACTTTTTTTCTTCCTCGTTTCACATCACCATGCCAACTAGTTCCTATAGCTCCAACTATAGTTGCTCCGACAAGAACCATAACCATAGGGCCAACAGCGGTTTTAAAAAAAACAGCTAAGCGTTCATTACGGGCAAATAACTTAGGGATTACTCGAGCCGTAGTGGGTTGAACAGAAAATAATGCTCCGGGAATATAATTCATGGATTGTAGTTCTGCATCTATGGGCATGTGTACACGATGGTAGTCTTTGGGCGATAAATATAAAGTAGCAAATTGCCCATCGACGAATTGCTCTGCTGTTGCTGCATCACAGGCAAGGAGTTCCTCTACAGAGTAATAGCGACCCTTAGCTTGCACTAATTGGCCATGATTAATTGCGCCAATTTCACTAACACAGCCGTCAACAGGAGAAATAATATCAGCCTCAGCTAATGGCCTGCATTCGGGCTTTAAATGACGAATGAAAAAATCATTAAAACTGGGATATAAGCTAGGATCCTCAATTAACGCCTCACTCATATTGACACCATATTTATTTATAAATCGACGAATAATATAATTTTTAACTCGTGGAGTTTTAACGTCAGCTAAACATCCTGCAAATGCAGTAAGACCGTGTTGGGGAATAACATATTGCGGTAGTGTTTTTAATAAATCAAAAGACATGAAACTTACTCATAGTTTTTGCAAAAAGAGAATCATAACTCAGCATGCTCTGTTGTCACAACAAAAGCATGCCAATCGCATTTATAATAGTCTATTTTAATGAATTAAAGCAGAAGAACCGCTTGCACTTTGCTTTTGTGTCACCTTGGATTTTGCCACATCTTGTTTTTGAGATGGCCCCTCAGAATACTTTTTTATTGCCTCATAAATATCCGTATCCTCTTGAGGGTTGTATTCCATAATCAGTTTTTTACCTAGCCTTTTTTCAAAATCCTCTTCCGTTTTGGCAGCAGGTTTGACTTTGGCAGTAGTTCTCATTTCCACTCTAATATCAGTTTTCATCCCGGCTATTATTTTCTGAAATAATGTAGTGCTAAGAGTCGAAGTTTTCTCACCTTTAAGAAAGATAAAGGCGAGGACTTTTGCCTTATTTGAATAAGCCTCTAAATATCCCTCTACCTCTTTTCGCCTCGAAGAGGCACTAAACCACAAGCCAGACTCATAATCATGCAATGCGGAGTCCATTATTGCTTTAAATTTTTCGTCTGATAATGTTTCGACCCAGTCAAATAAAGTCTTATAAAATAATGTCATCCCGCCGCTAGAATATAAATGGATAAACCGTTTATCATTCTTAGCAAAATTAACGGTTGCTTGAGTATAAGATAGTAGATCCTTGGCAAAGACCGCATCTTTTATCGCATTGCTCACACTAGGAATTGGATATGACTGCAGCATAATCGGAGTCAGATGTTGGATAAGTAATTGATTCAATGCCCCGGTATCTGTATCGCCAGTACTAAAAATATACGACAATCGATTATCTCCACTTTCAGATTTACTTTTCCGTAGATATTCTTTTACTGGCTCTGCCCGTTGTCGTGTGGATATGAAGCGTACATAAGGAGCATAATGGGTATCGATAATATCAGTAATATACCCATTTAAATCATCTGCCTTTAATCCTTTCGCCCACTGGAAGAGATAATCATTATACCGCCTTATTATATTTTCATGAGTATGAGGTAATACTTCCTTTGGCACCGTTGTTGAAATGGTCTCTTTCATCTGCTCATCTGTTCTAGTTAAATGCAGTGGAAAATCCACTTCTTCAATAAATTGCTTTAAAGCAGAAGCAATGCGATTAAACTCATCGGCATTAGAGTTGTGCCATAGTTTTTCCCGGATAGATACATTGTATTTTTTGTACAAACTATCCAAGCCCAAAACAAAATCAATATTATCCCTTTCGGTCAAATCCTTACGTTCTTTTGTATAATAAACTTTAGCCAGAGCGTGAATGCTGTTGGAAAAATCAGCTAGCTCTAATAATGCTGTACGAAAACTACTATTTTTATCCACAAGAATTAATGGCTCGATTTTTTCTTTGGACAAGTCAGGCATAGAAGCAAGCATTTCAGAAGCACTAATTAAGCTATCATCAGTAACTTTCTTTCCTTGTACTTCCGCTACTTCCGCTTGCTGAGATAATTGAAACAACAGTTTATTGACCAATTGATAACAATTATGTAGTAATTCATTTAATGTCGGCGTATAAGCATCTCGCCAAATCTGATGATAACGCCTTTTTAGTTCTGCCTCATCATATTTAAGTTCATCGTTGTCCAAGCCGCTATACAGGGTCCTATTCTGTTCTTTTACCCATTCCTCAACATTTCTATAGAGCGACGGTTTATGGTATAATGAAGAACAGGTCGATGGCATCGCTACACCATAACCATTATCATCACACCCCATATAAAAAACGACTACTCGGTACAAATTATCATAATGCTTCTGGTAAAGATTCATCATAAAATCAACAAAACTCATTGTATTGCTTTTTTCATTGCATAACAGAGGAAATGCTTTTTCGTAAGCAACCCGTAAACTCACGTCGACTTCATCTAAAGACGTGTAATTAAAAGTCATGTCGCCAAAAAGCTCAGTTAATCGTTTTCGTGTTACCTCTGGCTGGTAAGTCAACAATATTTTCATCGCTGCCGCCAATTGCTGCTCTTTTGCTTTCTTATCCCCGGCCAACTTTCCAAATTGGGACGGATCGGCGTAACCTTTACCCAGCCAGGGCGTAGCAATAGTGCTGTGTAATGCGGAGGGAAATGTTTCCTGGCCCGGATATTGATAAGAAGGCCAATGAAAAGGTAAGGAATCTTTAACATTAGGAAATACTTCCCAATCACGAACAGTCAAATTAATTCTTTTTTTAGGAATACCAATAATGGGACGAGGCTCTTTCATTAAGATGGTAAACCAATAGAAGAACATATCAAAGTCGATGTCGCCTTCGAGACTAATATTGTGAGGATGGGCGTCGTCGTCATCGAGAAACCATCTGCCCAAAAGCAGTTCCATTATATTTTTCTCGATCAATGTTTCACTGCTGGGAACGGCCTTACTTTTCAGAGTAGTGTCTAAAGGGACTGGCTCACTACAAAAATTTAATGGTTGATATCCCTCTACATCTAACGACAAAGTTCCTACTATTTTACCGTCTTTGTCGTATATCAAACGCTCTTCCGCAGAGCGTTTCCCCTGAAACAATCGCTTAAACAACGAGACAGCAACACTGATTTTCGCTAAAAGCTCAGGATAATGCCCTTTAGGATCGAGTCGCTTAAAAAAACCTTTTTTAGTAATTCCGTCCTCAGAAAAGGAAACACGGAACGTTTGATGAGAGCTGTCCTCAACAGTTGAATCTGCATCTAGAAATTCTAGATCACTCTCCCTGAGTGCTTTTTTGGGTATACCCATATAGTCAAGTCCTTTATATCTTATCAATGCGTCCCTAATTCATATTAAGCGGAAATAATCAACAAGTTCAAGAGTGCTTTTCATTCAAATTAAGGATTGGAGGGTTTTTTTTGAATAGACAATACTCATCTTGAGTAATTTATCTAAGGATAGCCCATTAAATAAGACAAATTATGACAAAATTTCTCTCAGCTGAATAACAGCGACAATCATTTATACTCCCTATTGAACGAACATCGATGTGCAGTACAACTGTTTGACGTTAAAAAGATAAAATTGAGGCGGGCTCTGGAGATTCGATAACATGAATGACCTCCTTATCCAGGCTCTTTAATTGCTCACCTAATCCCGTTTGATTAAAGAACCAGTAATTTCCTGTCCGTTTTTCTTTAATATCATTGCCTATACCACAAGTTAAAATAAAAATGGCTATATTAGCTATAGTAATTAACGCTTTGTACAGCCACGATTCTATTTTAGGATCGACTATACTTAACACCTGCATTTCTATTTCATTAATCCGAGCATTAATATCCACTGCGGCCTTGGTTAATCCATCATAAGCAATGCTGTATAGAGTTCGTCTATAATCTTTATCTTTTTTTTGCCATTGCGTAATCTGGTCATTATTCGCACGCGATTCGCGTAAACTTTCTTGTACTTTTTTACATTCTTCCTCTACACGTAAAATAATCCGTCTAAAACGACTTCCTTTTATTCCCTTTTCTTCTGCAGCCAAAGCAATAACTCCTTTATTAAAGCCCAGGTCCTGCATCTGTTTTGCACAAATAAAGCGTTCATGTAAATTTTTCGCAAGGTGTTGTAATGTTCTATCAGTTATTCCTTGAATGGCTTTACCTTGAGTTACTGGACCATTTTTAATTCCAAGGTAAAGAAGCCTTATTAATTCTTGTCGATGAAAATCATTTTCCACCTTATTAAAATCAGGTAAAAATAAGCGTAGTAATGCCCCTTGCTTATTACTTTTCGTAAGCATAATATACGAATCACTCAAGTCTACTCCTGATTTTTTTAGCACATCTAATGACTTGATCAACTCAGCTAACTCTTCAGCATCCAGTAGTTTTAAATTATCTTTTATAGCGGCTTTACCAAACTGCTCTGCATAATGGTGCATAATAGATAGCTTTTGATGCTCTAACGGCGTTAAGGCAAGCTCTCTTAAATTCTTAATGTGGGTTACTTCTGTCTGATCTAATGACACCAAAGTTTTGGCAAGCATAGGGTAAGTTTCTGTTGCCCGGACTATTTTGTGCGAAAAATGCCCCTTAGCCCAAAAAATAAGACATAATTTCTTTGTATCTTCATTGTCTAGTCTATGAATATACTCCAACTCACTACATTTATCCGTGATCGCTAAAAACCGTGGTATATCATGCGTATAACCTAGTTGAATCAGGGTCAGTATTGCATGGTAATATGACTCTTCTGAGAGAATTAATGTAAATAAATTCAATGAGTATTTATTTTTAAGCAGGAATGGAATTAATTGAATTTGAGCGTTGTTCCACAAAAAACCGCCTCGCGTTTTTATAAAGACATGTTTTTGTAAGAGTTCTTTGTGCTCATTGAGTATATTCTCTTCATAAAACAAGATTATCATCTGCAACAGATTTCTATTAACCTGCTCATCATCACTCAACACTAACTGTTCGATTTCTTTTCTTAAACCGCTATTTTTTGATAAACAGTCCTTTAACATCGCAGCAGATAAAGACAGCTTATATTCAGCCAATAAATCAAGAGCAGGATTGTCGGCAAACAAAAGTTGCGGTTGAATATCACTAGGATTAAACAAATCAATAGGAAGCTCATTGACTTGATCGCTAACCCCTGCCAACTGCCCCAGGTGAGTTAGTTTAGTTCGTAGGGCATTAATTTCTCCTGACTCTAATTCAATAATATTTGGTAACGAATCATGAATAACATAGACTTGTATTAGACGTAATAAATGCACTAATCTCATAGCGCGAATATTAATTTCCCCGCAGCTTGCTTTAATTACCTGCTGCAATACATGTTCGATCCCAGGAGAATGAATTGGCTTCATTAATGAAGCGTCGAGTGATTCTGTAGTAGATACAGTAATATTTAGCCCGGCTGCTTTAATATAAGGATTTAAATTAAAACCAGACAAAATAGTAACGTCCCTTTTTTCTGGTGCAAGATGAGTATTTTTTACAAGAGCGATTACCCATTGTGTTGGCTCATCCTGTCGGTACATCAACATACAACCACAAAGCTCTTGCTCTTCATTAACAAAAGCAAAATGTTGATGGACAAAGTTTTCCTCATAATCGTGAAGACTTTCACCATCCTTTCTTAACGGTTGAGCATGGTTTAGAATCCAAAATAAATTTCCAGCAGTCATGTTTCCTGAAAGGTAATAAGACTCCTCTGCTTTTGTTTCCCAAGTGTCCACAAAATATTGAGATTGATCTGCACTACCAAGAAATCTAGTTTTAGGTAGATCCCTCCCTATTGATTGAGCGCCAGGATATGCTGTAATCATCCATTCCAAATCAAAAGCATGAAATAGCTCTTGGACATTACCTTGTACTAGATAAATCATATTCATTTTCTCAAGACTACTGACAGCGCGCATTATAAATAATTATTATCAATAGTGATAACCCCTTATAAAATTTGTATCATTTGTATTTTTTTAATCTGTCCTGTATCTTGTCCTCGCTCTTCTTATCGCTTTTTATTCCGGTCATTTTTTCAGGATATCCAGTCGATAAGAAGTGAAATAACAACTTAATGGCGGTTACATGAAATTTAATATTATTGGTGCGGGAAGATTAGGTAAAAATATTGCCCTAGCATTATCTACAGCACAGATTGCCACGTTGCAATCAGTATGTAATCAGCATCCTGGAAGTGCTAAACAATCCTGCCATGAGATGGGTTTAGGAAATGCGGTAAATGAACTTACGGAATTACCTGAAGCAGATATTACCTGGCTCACCAGTAATGATGATTCAATTAAACTCATAGTAACCTCCCTTGCCGAACTCTCTTTATTGAAACCTAAAAGTATGGTCATTCATTGTAGTGGTGTTTTAAATTCAACGCTATTAGAACCGCTGAGAGCACAAGGTTGCTTGGTTGCTACATTTCATCCTTTAAAGGCTTTTAGAACAGGCTATTTGAGCGCGGACGCGTTTAATAATGTTGATTGTGTTGTGGAGGGTGACCAGGAGGTTTGTTCTTGGCTCCATCAAGCATTTACTCAATTAGGAGCTCATTTGTTCACAATTAACTCGACAGCTAAAGCAGCATATCATGCGGCAGCATGTCTAGCCTCCAATTATTTAATTACCTTAGCCTCCTGTAGCGAGCAGCTACTTCTAAAAGCCGGCATTCCTCAAGAGCAAGCAAAACGGTTAATTTGCAAGTTAATGCAAGGAAACTTAAATAATCTACAGGAAATACCAGTAATCGCCGAATCACTTACTGGACCATTAATGCGTGGTGATAACGAAACACTGGCTTTACACCTTCAAGCAATAGAGGATCCTACTGTAGAAAAACTATATAAAACCGCAGGACTAGCTACTTTACCGTTGACCCAATTATCAAAAGATAAAAAACAAATTATTGCTGAACTACTGGAAAGTCACTAGATATTATTGATATTTAGTGGCAAATTAGCAAAATAGTAACAAGCCTAATAATGTTTCACGGGAAACAATAAAATAGATTTCTTACAAAATTTGTCATAGAGAAATAACTGGGGTTGTTTGATGACGGCGTAGCAACTGCCTTAAATTAAGCATTCAAGACCGTTGCCACCTATAGTCCTTATCTATTCAGCGACAGTAACCTGCAAATGAGTAACGCTTTGCAACCCTCTTGGTAAGTGGTTCCCTCTACGTCCTCGCTCGCCTTGATAATGAGCCAGATCAGCACCCTTTAGAGTAAAATGGCGTTTTCCAGCATGTACTGTTAAGGAGTCATTCAGAGTTAAAGTTTGAATATCGACTATATATTCCTCTCGTGATGCCGCTTTAGCTGAAGGTATATTAATTAACTTATTCCCCTTACCTCGGGACAGTTCAGGCAGCTCACTGACAGAGAAAACAAGCAGCCGCCCTACATTGGTTGCACAAGCGACAAGAGCCTCTTCTTGGCTGGGTAACAATCTAGGAGGTAATACACGGCTGTTTGTTAACAGTTTAATGCATGCTTTTCCATTACGGTTTTTCACATATAAATCGCCGACTTTAGCAATAAAACCATAACCCGCATCACTGGCCAATAATACTTTTTGCTCAGGCTCTCCACCGACTATCGCTTCAAAAACCATTCCTTCTGCTGGATTTAATTTACCCGTTAATGGTTCTCCTTGACCACGCGCGGAAGGTAATACATGTCCAGGTAAAGAATATACTTTTCCTTCGCTATCCAAGAAAACAATTTGCTGATTAGAACGCGCTAAAGCTTGGGCCTTAAATTCATCGCCTGCTTTATAAGTAAGATCTCTACCATTAATGTCGTGTCCTTTTCCAGCTCTTACCCAACCATTTTTAGACAACACCACCGTAATGGGTTCATTAGGTAAAATGTCTTCTTCTTTTAATGCCTGAGATTCTTGGCGAGCGATAATTGGAGACCGACGCGCATCCCCAAATTCATCGCGATCTTTAATAATTTCTTCTTTAACCAATGCCCTTAATCGAGACTCGCTAGCTAAAGTTCTTTGTAAATTATCGCGCTCAACACTAAGCTCTTCTAATTCACCGCGTAATTTAATTTCTTCTAATTTAGCTAAATGACGCAACTTCATTTCTAAAATGGCTTCTGCCTGACGTTCGCTTAAATTAAAACGAGCAATTAATCCCTCTTTAGGATTGTCATGCTCTCTAATAATAGCGATTACTTCATCAATATTTAAATAGGCAATAAGCAGCCCTTCTAGTACGTGAATACGATCTAGAACCTTTTCTAATCGATATTGCAAACGTCTTTTTACCGTCGCTAAACGATAAGTGAGCCATTCATTTAATATGGTCAGTAAACCTTTTACCCGTGGTTTACCGTCCAGTCCTATCATATTAAAATTAACACGATAACTTCGCTCTAGATCCGTTGTTGCAAATAAATGAGACATAAGTCCCTCTACATCAACACGATTTGATTTAGGAATGATGACTAAGCGGGTAGGATGTTCATGATCTGATTCATCGCGTAAATCTTCAACCATTGGCAATTTCTTCTGCTGCATTTGCAGAGCAATCTGCTCCATTATTTTGGCACCAGACACTTGATAGGGTAAATCCGTTATTACTATGTTATGCTTTTCTTCCTCATAAATAGCTCGCATTTTAATCGAACCACTACCTGATTCATACATCGTCTTAATAGCATCACGTGGCGTAATAATTTCAGCGCGTGTAGGAAAATCAGGTCCTTTAATATACTCACCAATTGCGGTTAAGTCAGCTTGAGGATTATCCAACAGATGCACACAAGCGTTAGCGACTTCCGTTAAATTATGCGGCAAAATATCTGAGGCCATACCCACAGCAATACCCGTTGCCCCATTGAGTAAAATATTAGGCAAGCGTGCGGGTAAAAGAGAGGGCTCTTGTAAGGTACCATCAAAATTATCGACCCAATCCACAGTACCTTGCAGCAATTCGCCGAGTAACACATCGGCATAGCGAGATAATCGTGCTTCGGTATAGCGCATAGCAGCAAATGATTTGGGATCATCAGGAGATCCCCAGTTTCCTTGTCCGTCGACGAAAGGGTAACGATAAGAAAAAGGCTGGGCCATTAGCACCATGGCTTCATAGCAAGCACTATCACCATGAGGATGAAATTTACCTAATACATCCCCTACAGTTCGTGCTGATTTCTTATATTTTGCAGTAGCTTTTAAACCAAGCTCGGACATGGCATAGACAATACGGCGTTGCACGGGTTTTAATCCGTCGGCTATATTCGGCAAGGCCCTGTCTAATATGACATACATGGAATAATCAAGGTATGCTTTTTCGGTAAACTCTGTTAGCGGTTTTCTCTCTGTCACTTCATTCATCTTTTTTTGTCATTAGGTTGTTAATTGCTATCCACTCATCGTATGCAATCAAGGTCTTTATTGCAAAGTTATTTTAGCAAAATATTCATGATGTTAGAAATATAAACAACGTCCTAATTGTGAATAACTTTATTCTTTATTTAATTACTCATGAATAAAATCAAATAACCCATTGATAGTTATAGTAAATTTACTTGATAAGCCTTGTTGTTTTTTATTTGCCCTGTGGATAACTTTGTGTATGACTAATGAATAAGTAACGTAACTCCTTGTAAAATCCTTCAAATTTCAAAGAAAATGAGTCATCACCCTCAAGGCCGAACCATATATTGTTATTTAATAGGGCCTGTTTACATTACCCTAGCTTGAGACCAAGTAACCTAATTTTTGAGCAGAGGAGTACAGAAAGTCAGGACCGTATGAAGCATGCCCTGAAATTTAAGTTTCCTTTGCGTACTGTAATAATCAAAATGATCTGGGTGAACAAACAAGAAAACAATTTAAGTAAATTTGTGCATATACTATTATGATAAGACCATTCGGGTATATATGAGGGACGATGTATGATCAAAGGTTCTGAGCTCCTAGTTGCTGCCTTGGAAAATGAGGGAGTAACGCACATTTTTGGTATTCCAGGCGAAGAAAATCTTGATGTTGTCGAAGCAATTCGCAATTCTTCAATTGAATTAGTGTTAACCCGGCATGAGCAGGCAGCCGCGTTTATGGCAGCAACCTATGGTAGGTTGACCGGTAAACCCGGGGTGTGTATGACAACACTTGGACCAGGGGCACTGAATCTTACTACAGGAGCAGCTTACGCCCTTCTGGGGGCAATGCCCGTCATTATGATTACAGGGCAAAAAGGTGTTTTATCCTCGCATCAAGGACGCTTTCAGATGGTGAATACTGTGGCGACCATGCAGCCATTAACCAAAATGTCGCGCCAAATTATTTCTCCGTCCATGATCCCGACCGTAGTACGAGAAGCCTTTCATCTCGCTCAAGAAGAAAGCCCTGGCCCAGTTCATTTAGAGCTCCCTGAAGATATAGCTGCGGAGAAAACCAAAAAAATAGCGCTTATTCCCCCTCACCCTATTGAATATCCAATTGCTAGTGAAGCAGCCCTCGAGCGTGCCGCAGAAATGATCATGAAAGCGAAACGCCCCCTAGTAATGCTCGGTGCTGCGGCATCCCGTCCAAGAGCAACAAACGCTCTTGCTCAATTTATTTTGCGCACCAAACTTCCTTATTTTACTACTCAAATGGGTAAAGGCACGGTTTCAGGAGCAACCGAATTTTATATGGGCACTACGGCACTGTCAGCACGAGATTATGTTCACGAAGCGATAGAACGAGCGGATCTTATTATAACCATTGGTCATAGTACGGTAGAAAAACCTCCTTTTATTATGGAAGGCACTAATCTTAAAGTCATTCATGTTGGCTATCAGTCTGCTACAGTAGAACAAATTTACTTTCCCCAAGCAGAAGTTGTTGGCGACATGGGACCGTCATTAAAATTACTCGCAGATAAGCTCGAAGGAAAAATTCCCCATGCCGATGCGCTCCTACCTTTACGAGAAGGTATCTTGAGCAATATCTCTGCCCGTTCAACCGAAGATCGCTTTACCCCACAGCGCTTGGTCTATGATGTGAGGCAAGTGATGCCACATGATGGAATTCTTGCCCTAGATAATGGCATGTATAAAATCTGGTTTGCGCGCAATTACCGCACGCAGATGGCAAATACTCTCTTACTTGATAATGCCCTAGCCACCATGGGTGCAGGCCTGCCATCAGCAATCATGGCGGCTCTATTATACCCCAATCGCCGAGTAATGGCCGTTTGTGGTGATGGTGGTTTTATGATGAATAGCCAAGAATTGGAAACAGCAGTTAGGCTTAAATTAAATCTGGTTGTTCTCCTCTTAGAAGATCATGCTTATGGAATGATACGTTGGAAACAAGCAGTCGATCACTTCCCAGACTTTGGTATGACTTTCTCTAATCCTGATTTTGTAAAATATGCGGAAGCGTATGGGGCACATGGCACCAGAGTGGATCGCATCGAAAACTTTAAATCTATTCTGGAGAACGCATTTACTAAGGGCGGCGTTCATCTGGTTATTTTTCCAATTGATTATACAGAAAATAAACGCGTTCTTGTGGATGAATTACAACAGCGCCTACCAGCTAAAAGGGGATAATAATGAAAAAAACGTTACACGTAGTGCAAGCGTTTGATCGAACATTAATAAAAGAAATTCCTGCTGATGATGCCCAGACACTAGAAGCTAAACTGAATACAGCAGCACGAACCCTAAAAAATCGAGAGGGTTGGCTTAAACCTCATGAGCGCATGGCTGTATTGAAACGCGCGGCTCAGTTATTAACAGCGAACCAAGAACAATTTACTAAACTTATCGCTCAAGAAGGAGGAAAACCCTTTACTGATGCGGCAGTTGAAGTCACTCGAGCCATTGATGGTTTAAATGATGCCGCGGAAGAATTGCGCCATTTTGCCGGAAAAGAGATCCCTATGGGGCTTACTCCTGCAAGCGATCATCGTTGGGCATTTACTATTAAAGAACCTATTGGTGTTGTGGCTGCTATTTCCGCTTTTAACCACCCACTAAATCTCATTGTTCACCAAGTCGCTCCTGCAATTGCCGTGGGCTGTCCCGTGATCATCAAACCCGCAGCGACAACCCCGCTCTGCTGCCTAGAGCTCGTAGCGTTGCTACGACAAGCCGGCCTTGCGGAACACTGGTGTCAAACATTCATTACGGATGACAATACCTTAGCGGAACAGTTTGCAACAGATGAGCGTGTTGCGTTTTTAAGCTTTATTGGCTCAGCAAAAGTAGGCTGGCGCTTACGCAGCAAACTGGCACCAGGAGCCCGTTGTGCCTTAGAACATGGCGGAGCAGCACCCGTTATTGTGGATCGCAGCGCTAATCTAGCTAAAACCACTCAAGCACTGGTCAAAGGCGGCTATTACCATGCGGGACAAGTCTGTGTTTCTGTGCAGCGAATTTTTGTTCATAAGGACATTATAACCCCATTTATGGATGAATTCGTTACACGAGTCAAAGCACTGCGTGTTGGTGATCCACTACTGAAAGAAACGGAAGTAGGACCTCTTATCCTTCCACGCGAGACAGAGCGCGTCATGGCATGGATAGATGAGGCCGTAGCTCAGGGAGCAAAACTATTTGGTGGCGGTCGTCTTTCTGAAACAACCTTAATTCCAGCCGTGTTACTCAATCCACCCGCTGATGCCAAAGTATCGCAATTGGAAATTTTTGGTCCCGTGACCTGTGTTTATGAATATGAAGATATAGATAAGGCTATTGCTCTTGCCAACTCCTTACCTGTTGCGTTTCAAGCCAGTGTCTTCTCGGAGGATTTAGCTCCAGCGCTTAGAGCCGCAGAATGTCTCCAAGCATCCGCTGTTTTTGTTAACGATCATACCGCGTTTCGTACTGATTGGATGCCCTTCGCCGGGTTAAAACAATCGGGTTATCGCACAGGAGGTATTCCTTGGACGATGGAAGATATGTCCCAAGAAAAAATGATTGTGTTGAAGAGGAGTTGATAGATTAAAGATCTATCCCCAGGGCGGACTGGTGGCCATTTTTCCGTCTTGTCTCTTTGGCTGCGAAGAGACAAGATACTCCGCAAGCGGTGGATAAATTGTTTTATCCTTGTCTTGAAAACAGAGCTTATTGTGCTGCCATAAAGGGCACAAAATTAGGAATCCTGGCTGAACCAACGCCAACGACATCATTCCAATATTGATTTTCATTCATAGTAAGCGAAGAATCCCAGTTAAATGTAATATGGGTGTTAAACCATACGCTATGATCATATAAAGTAAAGGAATAGTTTGGTGCATTTGCGGGATTGGGGATATTAGACATAACTAGATGTGGTGGAGTAATGACGTTCAGTGCCTGATTTTGGGCTAAGGCTTGATTTAATGTGTATAGATATTCGGCTGACAAACCAATAGATTGTTTCTTTTGTAAAAAACGCGCTTGGTTAACTAAGGCCAAAGTTGAGGTATAAAGAGGACATGCTAAACTCGTTCCCCCAGAAATACATCCCTGTTCGCATCCACCAGTGTAATAGATAATAAGACCCGTAAAGAGATCCGCCAGCATAGCTACATCAGGAACGGCTCGCATACCGCCACCTTGATAACTACCAATTACGCCATAGCCCCCCGCCATAAAACCCTGGAAGGTAGGATTTTTCTGCCATGAAGGAGCAGTATAAATTTGACTGATACCGCCAGAACTACCCGCGTAAAATCCAGGAGGACGGCCATGAAAGGTATCAACATTATAACTTCCCCAACCTGATTCAAAAGCGTAATTATAATTCACATCCACAAACATAGAAGAACCACCAATGGCAGTTGCATAGGGTGAGGCGGATGGATATCCTACATAAGGTGTACTGCTGGCAGTGGAACATGATGGCCATGAGGAACTATAAGTGTGATCACCACAATCACCAGAAGCAAAATCCACACTCATCCCCAGCATTGCAGCTTTTTGTAAGTTCATTTCCAAGGTTGGATTATTATATTCATGCTGCCCCCAACTATTGGATATTGTATAAGCATTGGCGAAGCCATCAATGCTGAAATTATCATGAATGATAGTATTGATAACAGTTCCTACATCTAAGTCACTATCTATAACCAAAACAATATTGGCATGGGGAGCAATGGTATGCGAGGAGGCAATATCCAAAGTAATTTCACCAGTCCAATCTCCGCTAGGTATACAACTTGAAATAGGATGGCCATATTTGTCAACAACAGCAAAATTTGCTCGTTGACCCGGTGTTGGGGTCATTGAAAGTATTGGCAGATTATTAACCGTACTAAAGTGATTAGCATCGCTCATTATCGTTTGTGGATCATTGTTACCACATCCATCGACAATAATGAGGGTTTGCCCGCTTCCATCGATTATTGTGCCATTAACTGGCGGAATAGCAGCCATGTTGTAGGTTGTGCGTAAATGTTGACCGGTGAACCCATTAAGTGAAGTATCCGTAGGAGTAGCTGCAGGTACAAAAGAATCCCATGCAAGATTCGTTAGGGTATTTTGATTGGCTTGGTCTACTTTGCTGTCGCTTATTGTTATTTTACGAAGAGGAAAGAAATGAGCTAGAGGATGATAAAGCGGTATATTGCTAAGTCCTGTAATTCCTGAAATGTATTTGGCTATAGCCCCGTCTATTTTTGGAGCAGTTGTATTGGAATATACTATTTTATTTTGGTAACGATAATTATTAACCTTTATTTTAAAGGTTTGTTCGATTTGCTTAATCGTCGCAGTAACGACGACATTTTCCTCCTTGATTGTGGCTTTCATACCGTGAGCGCTAAAAAAACCTTTGACTAACTCCATAGTCTTTGTATCGGGGGCAAATTCAGCTTGATATTCATCACGGCTTAAGAATTGGTGGTAGCGGAGACTACCCGGATCGTAGATTTCGTTGAACAGTTGATCGAATTTTTTCTTGTTCTTGACCTTTAACTGTACTGTAAAATCAATTTTTTTTGCAGGATTTGTAGGGCCAACTAATTGAGCCTGCGATAATAAATTAAGACCTGGGGTAAAAATTGCCTTATTGTTATTCACCGCAGCATAACTATTAAACAAAAATAAACCTGTAAGTGATAAACCCATTAAAATTCGTTTTAAAATCAACATGAAAGTAAATCCTTTGTGAACTAGCTCTCCCTAAGGCAAGGTATTATACAGTAGTATTATAAGAGCTCGCTACTTGATTTAATGAGCGTGATAATACCTACGTTTACCAGTATGAAAATAGAGATAAGGCAATTAATATTGCCAACTCCTTACCCTTTGTCGGATTAAAACAATCGTGTTATGGTACTAAAGACATTCCTTGGACTACGAAGAATATGTCGCAAGAAAAAATGATTGATAGTTCAAAACTACATTGCAGCAATCTACAATTACGTCCTCATCCCAAACAAAGATTGAACTAATTCTATCGAGCAGGAGCCTAGATTAATGACTAATCAGCTTATCCATGAAACCTCTCCATATCTTTTGCAGCATGCTAAAAACCCGGTCAATTGGTATCCTTGGGGGGAGGAGGCATTCAAGCAAGCTAAGAAAGAGAATAAGCCGATTCATTTATCCATAGGCTATGCTGCTTGTCATTGGTGCCATGTCATGGCTCACGAGTCCTTTGAAAACCCCGTCATTGTCCAATTAATGAATAAATATTTCATTAATATTAAAGTGGATAAACAAGAACGCCCTGACCTTGATGATATTTACCAAAAGGTAGTGCAAATGATGGGACAAGGTGGTGGATGGCCGCTAACTATTTTTATGACGCCAGAAAAACAGCCTTTTTTTGGTGGGACTTATTTTCCTCCAGAGGATCAATATGGTCGAGTTGGCTTTAACAAACTATTACTTATTATTCATGACTTATGGACCAATAGACGCGCAGAACTAGCACAATATATTGAACATTTCTTAATGGGGTATCAACAAATTGAGCAACTTAATGTACAGACCGACACGCCCCACATCACCTCGTATCAAGCAGCGTTAGCTATTGCCAATAATACCGATAAACACTACGGTGGATTAAAGGGTGCCCCCAAGTTCCCTATGGCTAGCTGTTATGATTTAGTATTGCGACTGTATGCCCGTACCCTAGACCCGAAGTTAAAGACATCTCTGTATTTGACTTTAGATGGAATGACTAAAGGGGGAATTTTTGATCAACTAGGGGGAGGTTTTGCCCGATATAGTGTCGATGAGCAATGGATGATCCCTCATTTTGAAAAAATGCTTTATGACAATGCACAATTAATTAGCTTATATGCCAATACGTACCGCTTGGGCCAAGATACTACGTGGAAATATATTTTTGAAGAAACAATTAATTACGCTATACGCGATTTACTGCATCCTCTGGGGGGCTTTTATGCCAGTGAAGATGCGGATAGCGAAAGCCAGGAGGGGAAGTTTTATAGTTGGACCCCGGCCCAAATCAATGCGGTATTAAATGAAAAAGAAAGTTTAGTGGCATGCCAAGCCTATGGCATCACGGGGGAAGGAAATTATGAACACCCTAGCACTATCTTACAATGCCTCACGTTTGCGGAAGCGATAAAAGATAAATCATTACAAGCAATTCGCCAAAAACTATTTCTTGCCCGAGAACAACGAATCCATCCCGGTCGCGATACTACGATTTTAGCCAACTGGAATGGCTTGATGATTCAAGGATTATGTGCCGCATATCAAGCAGTAGGAAATCCTCTTTATCATGATACGGCACGTCAAATTGCTGATTTTATCAATAAGCATATGACCACAATAGAGGGAGGCATTTATCACGTATGGCAAGAGGGGAAATCTAAAATCGCTGGTTTTCTCGATGATTATGCCTTTTTAGCCAATGCATTTTTGGATTTGTACCATTCTACATTAGCTGTCAGTCATTTAACGCGTGCCACTGAACTAATAGAGTTAGCCATAAAAAAATTCTGGGATAATGGATTTTTTTTCACTCCCGCCGATGGAGAACCGTTAATTCATCGCCCCCGTGCACCTTACGATAATGCTTATCCTTCCGGTATTTCCAGCATGGTCTTTGCGCTACTGCGACTTTATCATTTAACTTATAAGGAATCTTATCTTGCTTATGTGCAACAAACTTTCGATTATTATTTGGCAAGAGCATCTAGCAATTATATAGGTTTTGCTCATTTGCTCGCGGCTTACGACTTTATGCACGCATCACCTACTACTATTATTTTAGCGGGTAAACGCGATGATCCGTCTTTAAAAGCATTACTGCAGACTATCCATCGTCATTATTTGCCCTATCACGTCTGGGGGTTTGCTGATGATTTACCTGACTCTCATTACAAAAAAGCGCTTGACGAACAACCTGCCGTTTATATTTGTAAAAATTACACCTGCGCCCCCCCCTTAACCACCAAGAAGGAATTAAAAAATTATTTAATCACTAGTTTATCCAAACCATTTTCTTGAAATTCTTTTTCATACCGTTGCTCAAGGAGTCAATCCGCTTATAGCGCCCCATGGTATCCATATTATGAGAATTGCAAATTTAAGCATCGTTGAATTAACATTAATTTATGACCTATAATTACACAAAATGTCCAGCATGAGAAATTAAGGCCTCCATCCTATTATCAAATCCTTGGTGTACAAAATACCGAAAGCGCTGCAAAGATTAGTGCCGCTTTTAAGAAATTGTCACTTATTTGGCATCCGGACAGAGCGCGTGAATGGGTTCCAGATGATTTGTTGAGCGGAGCTACAGAGATTTATAAATTAATGAATACAGCTCATGGGGTATTAACTGATGCAATAAAACGCAATCAATATGACCAAAAATTGCAACTTTATAACGCAATACCAAAATCAGTCTCTGCGCCAGAACAAAAGCAAGCAGATGACTTTATGAAAATGAACCCGCATTAATTAAAATATCGATAGACAGCGATTTCAATAAGGCATACATTCTTCCTCACATAGGTAAAACCATACCAGAAAATCAATTGTTGTCTGAGTATCTCCGTGCACCTTCAGCGGCAGAAACTAAGCAACCCGGCTTTAGATAATTTCTGTATTTAAAAAGGAGCCCGCACTTGTCTTCGCAACGAATTTCACAAGGGGCCTATTAAAAACTGACAAACCTGTTCAATATTTGTCATGTTTTTGCTATAATGATTTTTATTTAACACGCGAAAAGAGTATCCCAATGCAAAACAAACAGTTTTCAGAAGAGATCGTTATCAGAAGGAACATAGAGCACAATAAATTACGCGGTGTTCCTGATAAAGGAGACTGTTTTTACATTGCCGCAGTATTACAATTATTATGCGCTCCGGTGAGTTCTCCCTACGATACCTTTAAGAAACGTTTTGACGCGTTGCTCGTTAAGTTAAATGAGTTTGAGGTAGATACGAAGAATCTTAACGCTGATTTATTACAAAGAGAAATTGAACGATACTACGATAAGGGCGTAAGAAATACCCCCGAAGATCTAAATAATACCCCTCAGTTAGCCCATCTTATCCGATGTGTACGTCTTTGCTTAGTGAATCATACGAAAAAACTAGTTGCTCGGGGTGACGTTGCATTTATATATACTCTCCTTGATGATCACCATTATGGTCTTGATGAAGAAGAACAAATAGCTGCAGTTATTGAAAAACTCAATAAACATATTACTGATAGGTATTATGCTGATGCCGTGATGATGCAGGCGTTTACTGATGTCTTTGATTGCTCTATAGAACTGTTTACTTTTAATAGTCATCAACATGTTTTTGAAAACAATAATCGTCAATTTGAAAAAGATAGAGCCGGTTCAACTATTCAAATAGCGCACGTTAATGGTGAAGACCCGCTGTCAGACAGCCCCATTAAAAATCATTATGATCGCTTCTTTTCCGCAGCTCCAGCACAACAGCAAACGGCGCAACAAGTAACACCACCTACTCGCCCTATTAATACAGTGGTTACCCCCCCGCAAGTAGATACAACCATTACTATAGAGACACCGGTGGTACCGCCACAACAACCCCTATCCGATCTGGAACAACTACGCCTCTATGCGCAAAATACTCAGAAAACTAGCCCTTTATTTTCTCAGGCTCTTTTCAATTACATTAATATAGTAGACGATGCTGCAAGAAAAAATAAAAACCATACGATAGTATTAGATCAACTTGATAAGACTACATCAAGTGTTAAAACTGCTCTCCAAGGAAATAACCCTCAGGCTCTTCTTGAGGCAGCAAATACAGCCCATGGTAATGTTTCGTTGCCGAAAAAAATAGGTCTGGCAATTTGTGGTGCTCTTTGTATTTTAGCTGGACTCGTGGGAATTGGCCTTGCCGCTGCATCAATCGTCGCCAGCCATGGCCTCAGTACCCCCCTGGCATTATGGAGTGCTAGCCTCGCAGTTAATATCATCATTATGGGAGCTAGTTTATTCGCTGGCAGTGCTGGTGCTTGTGCCTTTTTCAGTCAAGCACAGGATAAAGATGCGGCAAAAGCGACTAAAGAATTGCATGAAGCTTTTGTAACAGATGCGCCATTGGGACTTAATTAATAGAAAATCTGGATTCAAAAAAATATCGGCGATAGAATTTCATCAAGAGGTTGCTCAAGCAGGAGTTGTTGATGTGAGTATCTTTTTAAAACAAAGGGAAATTTATTACTTGGGTTAAGATGGAAAATACTTTTTTAAACCCGCGTCTTTTAAGGTCTTTTGACATTTGATCTGAAATTAAAGTTCTTGCCGGAACGGCTAGTGTTCATTTTTAGTAGAATTAATTAATAAGCTCTGAGAGAATTAATTAATGGCTCTCTTTCCAAACTCATGCTTCGGTTATACCGTTCTCGAACTCTCATATAACTTCCGCACACGCTCAGGTTCTGGCCCCCAGTTTGGAAAGAGCTCTATTAAAATATAACCACACGGAGAGCTGTTATGCCTAAGAAAAAACTTCCTGAAACTGAATTTGCCCTCTTTAACGCAGCATTGTCATTATTGGTTCACCTTGATGCCCAAGACTCAGAGCATGTTCCAGCCCAAAAGAAGTTAGTGCAATTGTGTTGTGCTGGAGCAATGCAAGGTAATGAGAAGGATGAAGCCGAAAATAAGGTCAATCAATTTATTGAAAAATTTCGTCGAAAAAGTTCCAGACACTATGGTGAGGAGGGTTTTGATTTACGAGTTATATCCGAATCATTAAGAGACGAGGAGGAGCAAACGAATTATCTACTACACAGCCATAAATTTACTTACACCAATCAACGTCAACTAATCAATATAGTCACAAAAATTATTAATCATTTTCATTTAGAAGAACTTGCCAAGCTCTTTGGGGAAAAATATTTTCCTGAGGTCGATTGTATTACAGTGGTGCAGCATCTTGACCCTGAGTATAAAAAAGATGGGCCACATACTGCTGAAACACGTTACCCGTCTTTATTAACCGTAATGCGTAATGTAAAAAATGATTGTGATATTACTCAACCAAGTCAGGAACTGTTTAAAACTAGATTGGGATTTCGTTTAGTACCAAAAAATAAAATGAATCCACGACTGCCTCTTTTTCTTTCCGAAATAAGTGAAGGAACACCCGCTGAATTGAAATATCACATTGGAGAAGAGGAGCGATTAATTACTGGCGGTCAAATTATTGCCACAGAAGAAGTTCTGAAAAGAAATGGAAATAAACATGCTAGCCCGGTCCCAGGACCTTTATACTTAAGTTCATTTCCTGTGGTTAGCTCTGCTTATAAGACAGAGACCATTGACGACTTGCTGTCTAAAGGCGTTTGCTCCGTTCTTACTATTGAGGCAAACAATGTTCCACAAAGGATTTATGATGAAGAAAAAAAAGCTCTTCCTTCAGCATGGGGTGACAGTTGGCCTTATTCAATGTCCTGATATGCATGCTATGAGAGCATTTCATACATTATTCGCAGCTCAATATTTATTGTGTGAGGCATTAGGCCGTCTTCCACGAATCAACGATCCCGAATACGGTGAGTTAATTCATACACTGATGGAAAAAAGATTTGAAAACTCAGATAGTGAACTTTTGATAAATGAAAAATCAAAACTTAAAGTGGTTTACGATAAAGTAACCTCTCTCTTTTCTCATAAAAAAGAGAGTGATGAAGCACTCTATTGCCGCAGCTTCCTCCAACAATGCCAATCTGATAAACAAACCGGACATGATTCGAGCCCCTCTACTGAAAAGAACGATGGCAAAGTACTTGTCCATTGCAAAGCAGGAATGAGTCGAAGTGCTACGACATTACTTTCAATGTATATTTTCTTTATTGACATTATATTACGTTGGCATGCTAAAGATTTTATCCATAGTGAAGAGGACGAAGCATTTTTTGGAGCAATCATTAAAGCCCTATATCATCCAAGTAAAGATCCCATAAATGATGTGACCAATATTGTTCATATCTTTTCTAAAAATTATCGACATATTACTCCTCTTGATGAGCAAATTCTGGTATTAGCGCAGCTTATTCAATATAAGCGCCAGCTGCTTATAACTTCCGAGCTTCACTATGATGGCACATTACTCGCAGAAGAAAATCAGGAAACAACCGATTTGGCACCTAGGTATAGTAGCTCGAGCAATTTCATAAGCCCTAATGCGTTATAGGTCGCGGCGTTTTTTGCGCTGTCTTGAAGCATAAACACAAGATTTTTGTCTTAGTGGATGCTTCGAGACGGGGTTTCCACCCCTCCTCAGCACAAACGGTTTTGGGGTAATTGAATTTCTTATCCGTAACTGACGTTCATTTATTAAAGGATGTCTAAACATCGGAAATGTTAACAAGTGGGTAAATTTATTAGGAGAAGATAATGCTGCCAGAATATGAAGAAATTATTAGACGATTAAAGCAAAATGATGTCAGTCTCACTAGATTGAATCTGCGACAAAAAAACTTAACGGCTGAAGAATCCCAACAATTTTTTAACGCCTTGGAAGAAAATACCACGGTTACCACACTACAATTTCTAAATAATAACTCAAGTGGTGTTGCCGCTATTGCTTTAAGCACAATGCTTCGAAGAAATCATACAATTGAAGAACTTGAGTTAGGTACCAATGAGATAAATAATGAAGATATTATTCATATTGTCAGAGGGCTAAAGGAAAATACTTCCGTAGTTATTCTTGATCTTAATAGCAACCTTTTCGATACAGCACAGCCTATCGCTGATCTACTCGAGCATAATAATTCTATTAAAGAAATTGATCTCACTAACAGCAATATTAATGATACTGGATTTTTAGAAATTTATGCAGCATTGGAAAGAAATGAAAATTCATCGTTAACGGAATTTAATGTTTATTTTCCACCATTATCTTGCATGGATGATTTCGATAGTTTATGTAGAGCGAGGCTTGAAAATAGCAGACGGCCATATTGAAATTGAGTTTAAGAAAACCACTGATAATCAAGTGTTGGGCTTAGCATAGCGAGCCCAACCTGTTGAATATTTTATTTGATATTTTTTCTGACTTTTTGGATGGCTCTTATCTGAGCGACAGCCCTTGCTAATTCAGCCGCGGCAAGAGAGTAATCAATGTCACCACCTTTATTTGCCATTGTTTCTTCTGCATGAGCTTTAGCTGCAAGTGCGGCTGCTTCATCTAGGTGATCAGCACGCTCAGCTACATCGGCCAACACGGTAACACAATGAGGTTGTACTTCAAGCATACCACCCTGTACATAATAAATCTCTTGGCTACCGCCAGGTAAAGTTACTCGAACTTCACCTGGTTTTAGTACAGTAAGTAGCGGGGCATGGCCTGCAGTAATACCTATTTCACCGAGTTCCCCAGTAGCTACAACCATCTCAGCTAAACCGGAGAATATTTCGTGTTCAGCACTAACAATATCCAAGTGCGTTGTAATAGTCATGTCATCTTGCCTCATAAGGTTTTCGCTTTAGCTACAGCTTCCTCTATGCTTCCGACCATATAAAATGCCTGCTCAGGCAAATCATCATATTCACCAGCAAGAATTCCTTGGAATCCTTTAATAGTATCTTTAAGGGATACGTATTTTCCTGGAGAACCAGTGAACACTTCGGCAACGAAGAAAGGCTGAGATAAGAATCTTTGAATCTTACGTGCACGAGTTACAACGCGTTTATCTTCTTCTGATAATTCATCCATACCCAAAATAGCGATAATATCTTTTAATTCTTTATATCGTTGTAGCGTTTGTTGGACACGACGAGCGGTATCATAGTGCTCTTGACCAACAACTAGTGGATCTAATTGACGAGAAGTAGAATCTAAAGGATCCACTGCTGGATAAATACCAAGCTCTGCAATTTGACGCGAAAGAACAACGGTAGCATCCAAATGCGCGAATGTAGTTGCAGGTGATGGGTCAGTCAAGTCATCCGCAGGTACGTACACGGCTTGAATAGAGGTAATAGAACCTGTTTTAGTAGAAGTAATACGCTCTTGTAACATACCCATTTCTTCTGCCAATGTAGGCTGGTAGCCTACCGCAGATGGCATACGGCCTAATAGTGCAGATACTTCAACCCCTGCTAGAGTATAACGATAAATATTATCGATAAATAATAATACATCACGACCTTCATCACGGAACTTCTCCGCCATAGTTAAGCCAGTTAAAGCAACACGTAAACGGTTACCTGGTGGCTCATTCATCTGACCATAAACTAGTGATACTTTATCCAATACATTAGAGTCTTTCATCTCATGGTAGAAGTCATTACCTTCACGAGTACGCTCACCTACTCCAGCAAATACTGAGTAACCACTGTGTTCTATAGCGATGTTACGAATTAACTCCATCATGTTTACAGTTTTACCCACACCGGCACCACCGAACAGGCCAACCTTGCCCCCTTTAGCGAAAGGACAGAGTAAGTCAATTACCTTGATACCTGTTTCTAATAATTCTTGACTGCCTGCTTGCTCTTCATAACTTGGCGCTTTACGGTGAATAGCCCATTGCTCTTCTGCATCAATTGGACCTTCATCATCAATAGGACGTCCCAAAACATCCATAATACGACCTAAAGTTTTTTTACCAACAGGTACTTGAATGGGCTCACCAGTATTTTTTGCTTTTAGCCCACGCTTCAAACCTTCAGTTGTACCCATAGCGATAGTACGTACGACCCCATCACCTAACTGTTGTTGCACTTCAAAAACCAAATCGCCATCAACAAGCGTTAACGCATCATTAATTTTAGGGACAACATCACGAGGAAACTCTACGTCTACCACCGGACCAATTACTTCTATTACAGTTCCTAAGCTCATTATATACCCTCTTATAAAGCGGCTGCGCCACCGACAATTTCTGCCAACTCTTGAGTAATTGCAGCTTGTCGGGCTTTGTTATAGGCCAATTGAAATTCTTTAATTAATTCACCTGCATTATCTGTTGCATTTTTCATTGCAATCATTTTTGCAGCTTGTTCACAAGCAATATTTTCAACCACAGCTTGATAAACTTCTAACTCGACGTAACGCTCTAAAAGATTATCCAGCAAATCTTTGGCATCAGGTTCATAAATATAATCCCAATGATGTCCCATTGTTTTACTGTCATCTTCTGATTTTGGTAAAGGTAATAATTGCTTTACCATTGGCTTTTGCGTCATGGTATTAACAAATTCGTTGTATATTACATGCAGCGCATCAATAGTACCGTTGTCATAGGCATCCAGCATTATTTTTACAATACCGATGAAATCATTAATGCTAGGGGTATCACCAAGGTGATCTACCGAGCCTAAAATGTTCCCACCGACTCTCTTAAAGAATGCCTGCCCTTTACGGCCAATTACAGCGACATCAACTTCTTTACCTTGCTCTTTCCAATTGCGTACGTTACGGATAGTTTCCCGTAATAAGTTAGCGTTTAAACCACCGCATAAGCCGCGGTCGGAAGTAACTACAATAATACCAATACGCTTTATTTCCCGTTCATTTAAAAAGGGATGTCTGTATTCAGAAGTTGCACGAGCAATATGCTTTATTACTTCATAGATCTTAGTAGCATAAGGTTTTGATGCACGCATTCTATCTTGCGTTTTACGCATCTTACTTGCCGCCACCATTTCCATTGCTCGAGTAATTTTTCGAGTTTTGTTAATACTCGAAATTTTTGTGCGGATTTCTTTTGCTCCAGCCATATCTTACTTCGCCTTTATTGATTTATAGGCCATTGCATTAAATGCAATGGCCTTATAATTTACCAGCTAGCTGTACGTTTAAACTCTTCAACAGCCTTTTTCAGTTGTGCTTCAATATCATTATCATAGCCACCAGTTTCATTTATTGTGCGCAATAAAGAGGCATGTGAGCTACGCATGTAATCGTGAAGAGAGGCTTCAAAAGATCCTATCTCGTTCACAGGAACATCATCTAAATATCCCTTTTCTACAACAAATAGGGAAACACTCATTTCGGCAACAGAAAGAGGTGAATATTGCTTTTGCTTCATTAATTCAGTAATACGTTGACCGCGCTCTAATTGCTTACGAGTAGCATCATCTAAGTCAGAAGCAAATTGAGAAAACGCTTCTAATTCACGGAATTGAGCAAGTGCAAGACGTGTACCACCACCTAACTTCTTCATGATTTTAGTTTGTGCAGCACCACCCACCCTTGATACAGATAATCCAGAGTTAATAGCAGGTCTGACACCAGAGTTAAATAAATCCACATCAAGGAAAATCTGGCCGTCAGTGATAGAAATCACGTTGGTTGGTACGAATGCAGATACGTCACCAGCTTGCGTTTCAATAATCGGCAATGCAGTTAATGACCCTGTTTTACCTTTAACTTCACCGTTCGTTAGCTTCTCAACTTCGTCGGCATTAATTCGTGCCGCTCTTTCCAGTAAGCGTGAGTGCAAATAGAAGATATCTCCAGGATAAGCTTCGCGACCTGGTGGTCTGCGTAATAATAAGGAGATTTGTCTGTATGCCCATGCTTGTTTGGTTAAATCATCATAGACGATTAAAGCATCTTCGCCATGCTCCATGAAATACTCACCCATGGTGCAACCAGCGTAAGGAGCAATAAATTGCAGAGCTGCAGAATCAGAAGCACCTGCAACAACAACTATGGTATGCTCTAAAGCGCCATGCTCTTCTAGTTTACGAACTATTGACGCAACTGAGGATGCTTTTTGCCCTATAGCAACATATACGCACTTAACTCCTGTGCCTTTTTGGTTAATGATGGCATCAATGGCAATTGCAGTTTTACCAGTTTGACGGTCACCGATAATCAACTCTCGTTGTCCACGGCCAACAGGAATCATCGCATCAATAGCTTTCAAACCTGTTTGTACAGGCTGGTCTACTGATTTACGAGAAATTACCCCTGGAGCAACTTTTTCAATTGCAGACATTCCAGAAGCATCAATAGGACCTTTTCCATCGATAGGGTTACCTAAAGCATCCACAACACGACCTAAAAGTCCTCTACCTACTGGAACTTCTAAAATACGTCCAGTACATTTTCCTTTTTGACCTTCAGCCAAAGATGAAGAGTCACCAAGAATTACCGCCCCCACTGAATCTCTTTCTAAGTTAAGTGCTAGGCCATAAATACCGCCAGGAAACTCAATCATTTCACCAGCCATAGCATCAGCAAGGCCATGCATACGAACGATACCGTCTTTTAAGCTGACGATCGTTCCTTCATTACGCGCTTCGGAGACTACTTGGAACTGATCAATTTTCTTTCTGATTAATTCGCTGATTTCAGAAGGATTTAACGCTACTTGTTCTGACATGAAAACTATCCTCTAAATTAAGCGGCTAGGTCGGTGCTAAGTTTATTAAGCTTGCCTCGAACTGAACCATCGATAACTAAATCACCTGCTTGTATTACAGCACCACCAAGCAATGAAGGATCAATATTAATATTTAATGATACCTTACGTTTTGTACGGTTACTTAACGAATCTATCAATTTCTGTTGTTGATCGGCTGTTAACATAGAAAAACTACTGACATGTACATGCAATGTTTTTTCTTGCTCGGCCCTATGAGCTTCATACAAACCCTTGATTTCTGGTAACAATAAAAGTCTTTTATTCGTGGCCAATAAAGCAATTAAATTATGTAATGACTCACTTTCATTGCTTTTAGAACCACAAACTGATTGCAGCAGGTCAATTTGTTGCTCAACTTCGGATTTAGGATTGGTAATAAATTCAAATGCAATTGAGTCTAGAACTGCTTGAGAAAGATTAAGCAAATATTCAGACCACTCAGCTAATTTATCTGCGGCTAATGCATGTTCAAAAATTGCTTTTGCATAAGGTCTGGCTATGGTGGTGCTATCTGACATTTTAAATCTCTTCTATCAAGTTATCTAACAAGGCGCTGTTCGCGTTAGCATCGATTTCGCGCATTAGTATTTTTTCGGCACCCGTTACGGCTAATTTAGCAACTTGCTTGCGAAGATCGTCTTTAGCATGATTCACTTGCTGAACCAGCTGCTCTTGTGCAATTTTTGCTTGAATTTGAGCTTCACGTCTTGCTGTTTCTTTTGCTTCTTCAATGATTTGCGCTGCTCGCTTGTTTGCTTTATCAATGATATCAGCAGACTGAGCCTTAGCTTGTTTCAACTCGTCTTTAACGCGGTGTTGAGCCAACTCTAGTTCTTTACGACCACGTTCAGCTGCAGATAAACCGTCAGCAATTTTCTCTTGGCGTTCTTCTAAAGCTTTTACTAACGGTGGCCAAACTAATTTCATAGTAAACAATACAAAAGCGGCAAAAACCAACATTTGTACTACTAATGTAAGATTAATATCCAAGTTATATCTCCTGTAACAATTAGGGCGCACAGGCGCCCCGTTTATGTGTTATCAAGAACCCAAGTTGCTAAGGAATGGGTTAGCAAAAGTGAAGAATAATGCTATACCAACACCAATCATCGTAACCGCGTCGAGTAGACCTGCAACGATAAACATTTTTACTTGTAACATTGGAACCATTTCTGGTTGACGAGCGGAGCCTTCAAGGAATTTGCCACCTAGCAAACCAAACCCTATCGCTGTGCCCAATGCACCTAAACCTATTAACAACGCAACCGCGATAACGGTCATACTTTGAACTTGTGCTATTAAACCAGCAGCTTGCATATTTATCCCCTTTACAATGGATGATGAAAATTAAATCGGTTAGTGATCTTCGTGTGCTAGACTGAGATAAACTATAGTCAACACCATGAAAATAAATGCTTGCAAGGTAATCACCAAGATATGGAAAATTGACCAAGCCAACGCTAAAAGAAACTGCGCTGAACCAAGAGTCGCTGTACCTATTAGTGACGTCGATGTAGCATTTAAGGTTAACAAGGCTATCAAAATAAATATTAATTCGCCAGCATATAAGTTTCCAAATAACCGGAGAGCTAAAGATATTGGTTTAGCAATTAAGCCAACTAGCTCTAACAACAAGTTAAAAGGAATGAACAAGTAGTGATTAAATGGCTGTAAAGTAAGCTCTTTAATAAAACCTTTTGCACCCTTGATTTTAATACTATAAAAAAGAATTAATAAAAATACGGAAATGGATAAACCAAAGGTCAAATTCAAATCGTTAGTTGGAACTACTTTAAGATAATGAATGCCACCCTTTTGCGCTAACATTGGTAAAATATCTACAGGTACGATATCCATGAAATTCATTAAAAAGACCCACATGAATATGGTAAGTGCCAATGGGCCAATTAAATTATTTTTACCATGAAAGCAATCTTTTACCTGATTATCAGCAAATTGCAACATCAGTTCGGCAAAATTCTGTAGCTTGCCAGGAACACCAGTAGTAACTCTTCTAGCACCATAATACATTAGGGCCATAACGATAACCCCCGTGAGCAAAGAAAAGAATAATGTGTCCAAGTTCAGGGTCCAAAAACCACCTGATGAACCCATTTTCATATCACTAACGTTATAGGTAAGGTACGTTAGATGATGCTTGATATAATTTGTGCTTGATACCATTTCAGTCACTTTCAGGCCTATTCAGTTTATTGATAATAATCCATGGGGCAAACCAATGCGTCATTAGCACTAAAATATACGATGCAAAAAACGCAAGGGGTGTAATTTTACATAATGCGAATACTGCTGTGAACAGTAGTACCGATAAAACTATTTTTAATGCCTCACCTTTATAAAAA
This sequence comes from Legionella fallonii LLAP-10, assembly GCF_000953135.1. NCBI lineage: Bacteria > Pseudomonadati > Pseudomonadota > Gammaproteobacteria > Legionellales > Legionellaceae > Legionella > Legionella fallonii. The sequence goes on from NZ_LN614827.1 coordinate 4,158,207, forward strand.
CTATTCACTATTTGTTTTGCGGCTCGTGCACCTTGATGCTTAAATACTTTGTAGGCAAAATACACATTAGGAATAATGCATACCATACCACCAAGTAACGCTGAGGTCGCTGCATTGGCGTTAAAAAACACCGCACACACAGCAGCAGTGATTAAAGTAATGCCTATTTGTATCATCCATAATCGGATGATGCCACGGCTATTCAGCTTTTTGTTCACATATTCACCTAATTTCACCGCGCGAATTATAAAACAATCAAGTTGAATAATCAACGACGTTATTCAATTCTCAGGCTATAATATAAATAGACCTCTTTCGTAACTTACCACAGAGCGACTAGGACTAGGAAATGTAAAGTGCGAAACCAAGGTGTTCACGTTAGCACATAAGGACTGTGAAACAGCACCACAAATATAATTGATCTCTGTAGTAGTGTTTCGAAAGAGGTCTGGTATTGGGTTTACCGTCTAAGAATTGGATGATAAGCAACTTTTAGTTCGATCTCGCGAAAGGAATTAATATGTCAGAGAAAATTCAACACACAGCAGCTGGTCTGCGCGAAAAAATGCTCAGTCGTTATAATGACGGTCGAGAGCACAAACACAACAAAAGTCATCTTTCATATAGGCAACACTGGAAATCTCACCCATGCACTCAACGCGATGGAAAGGATGAAGAATCTGTGTTTGATGGGTCAACAGGTCTATTAAGACAATTTAAATTACGAAAAATGCGTAAACGACTGGATAAAGGTAGAATCCATTGATACAGTATATGAGTTATCCTCCCAGGTTAGCCACTTCCTGGATTGGACGTGCAGCGAATGGCCTGATTTTAATCAGGCCATATTTTTTATTTACCTTGATAAGTATAATACCGAAAAATTTTGACAACCCGTTCAACACCATTAGTATACCTAGCAATTTGAACTACTTTTTCTGCTTCATCACGTTGTACATCACCCATTAAATAAACAACTCTGTCTGAAGTAACTACTTTAAAGACATTAGGATCTATAGAGGAGTCAGCAATGATTTGACTACGAATTTTTGTAGTTATCCAGCTATCTTGAACACCATTGGAGGGAATTCTTTTTACGGTAATTACATTAAATAAACGCCTATAGCCTGTAACCTTACTGATTCGATGTCTTAACTCATCAAGAAGTTCAAGAGAGGGTAAATGCCCAGCTAATAATACATCCCCATTAAACACGGCAATATCTATAACACAGCTGGAATTATCAAAGGTCTTGTTAGCAGCCAAAACATTATTTATTGCAACAAGTATATGGTAGTCATTCAGTTTTTTATACAAACTATGCCTATCATAAACTGTAGTGGCGCCAGTCCATACCGTCCCCAAACAGCTAGATAAGCAGACGCAGAGAACAATAAGTATTATAAAACATCCTTGTTTTTTCATTTTAATGAATATATTGGAAGATTTTTACAACTTTTTTCACTCCATTAACCCGTCTTGCAACATCAACAGCTAATGACCCTTGTTCTGCAGAAACGATTCCCATTAAATAAACTACTCCATTTTCTGTAACGATACGAATAGAGCCAGATTCAAGCCCTTTCTTAGTTAACATGTTACTTCTGACTTGACTGGTTATCCAACTGTCCTTAGTACGCTGCTCTACTGACAACGGGGTATCAACGCTGATCTCATCATACACTCGAACCACTCCGGGAGTATTTTGCGCCACTCGTTCAGCAACAACTCGAAGGGAAGCGGTAGGGGTTTGGCCAACTAATAAGACGACCCGATTAAAGCTACTGACTAAAATCCTAGAACTTCTAAACTGAGGATCTGAGACTATATTTTTACGAACCACATGATATATTCGCGCATCAGCCTCCATAGTAGTAACACTGCGTCTATCATACACCATTCCTACAGCAGCCCCAGCAACGACAGCAGCAACACAGCTTGTTAGTAAAACACTAATTAATAGTATCGTTATAGATTTTAATTTTACATACATATTCATTTTTTATCCCAAAACTTGACCAAATAAGGATTGATCAATTAAATCACAAAAACAATGTAATATGAACAGATGGACCTCTCTTATTCGTGCAGCACTATCTGAAGCAACGCGCAACTCAATATCTTCTGGTCCCAGGTGAGTTGCGAGCACACCACCATCTCGTCCGCTTAGGGCAATAGTATCCATACCGCGCTCATTTGCTGCATGTAATGCACAAAGCATGCTGTCAGAATTACCAGAAGTAGTTAATAGCAATAGAATATCTTGCTCTTGTCCTAAAGCTTGGATTTGACGAGCAAAAACTTGACCATAGTGATTTTCGTTAGCAAAAGATCCAGAGCAAGCTACATCGGCACTTAAATTGAACACGGGTAATGAAGGTCTTTCAACTTCAAAGTGATGTAACATTGAACTAGCAAAATGCATGCAATTAGCAGCAGAACCACCGTTACCACAAATCAATATTTTACCATCATTCAGTAAACAATTAACTATCCGCTGCCCAGCCTTAGCAATAGAATCAGATAAGGCGTCTGCAGCAGCTATTTTTGTTTCAATACTTACACCAAAAAGATGTCTTACTCTTTCTTCCAGTTGTATCATTCGATGAATCCTATTATTAATAATTTACTAAAAACTCTTGTCCCAGCATCCTAACGTCTAAGCGACTCTCTGCCTACTTGTACCCGACAATGGCATAAAATCCGCAAGGATACTGGCTAAATAATGTTCATTCAATAGTCCATACCAAAAGCATCTTTTAACCAGACTATTGAGCTAGAAGCTCCATCAAGACTGATTACATCAAAACGTAAAGGAAATTTATCTTGCACGCGATTTTTTAGCAGGTAATGAGATGTTGCTTTTATAATTTTTTGTTTCTTACTGTAAGTGATGCTCGCTAGCCCGCCACCATAATTCGCATTAGTGCGCGAACGAACCTCTATAAAAACCAAATATTCTCGATCTCGCATAATTAAATCAATTTCACCTAATCGGCAACTGTAATTACAAGTAACTAATTTGAGTCCTTGTTCTTGTAGATAGGCTAATGCTTTTTTTTCAGCAACTCGCCCAGTTTGTTGAGTAATCAATCCTTTTTTCCTTTCAAATTTTATCTACTATTTTTTAGAGCAGGCTGCCTATTCAACTTTAATTAGACTTATTCTTTAAATCGGCAACACGCCCTACAAGCAGATCGCGCGGTGACAAGGCAAGCAATCTAGACGGTTTCACCTAATGAATGCACTAAGCCTTGTCTAAACTGTCCCCACTCAAGTATACGAGCTACTTGTTGTGATGGTTTTAAATATAAGGTGCCAGTGGAGTCTTTAGAGCCATCTGCCGGAAACAAAATTAATTGGTTTAATTGAGTTGAAAGGGCATAGCTGTCCACACCTAAAGCGTAAAGCCGATTATAACTATTAAGTTGCTCAGGCCAATTTCTTTCTCCCATTTGGTGCGCAAATACCCAAGGAATATCACAGAAAATAAGCCCATCCAGATCTTTATCTTTTAAAGCATTAGCATTGCCACCATAAACACTAGAGGTGGCATATACCGGTACATTACCAGCATAATAGTATTTTAATAAGGGCATGATTTGCCTAGCTTTCGAAGGATAAGCTAGCAAAAAAATCATATCAAAATCTTGCCGACGACTCGTTGATGTGTGCACATTTTGCCCTAACAATTGTTTTAATTGTTTTTCACGAGTTTGGCTGTCGGTAATATGTAGGAAATCTTTCATCCTTTTATTTAGATCATCGTTAGAAACATATAAAAGGGTATCAACAACTGTTCCTCCATGCTCCTGCCATTGATTAGAAAAGGCTTTAGTAATCTCATTACCCCAATCATTTCTGGGCGCAATAATTAAAGCTTTTGAATAGCCTTTACTATGAGCTTTAATTGCCACTTGGGTTGCCTCATTTAATGGTGATAGACCAAAAGAGTATGAATTTTCTTGCACACTCACATCAGAATCATTGAGTAACAAGGTAGGGACAGGATGATTCATTGCAGCAACAACGGCAACTTGTGCTTTAGTTAAAGGGCCAACGATATAATCAGCTCCATCAGCTACCGCTTGTTGATAAATAGTTGTTATTTCACCTTTATTGGTATCATAGGTTTTTACTTGCGTATTTGCTTCCGTCTGATTGGCCTTATAAGAGGCCATAAATCCTTCACGTATTGCATTACCAGGACCGGATAAAGGGCCGCTCAACGGCAATAAAAGGGCAATTTTTTTAGGTAAGGGCAGCATTTTATTGGCAATGCTATCTAATGGATTAGGTAACATTTGATTTGCCGGGTGCGTAGCAAATTGGGACTGCCATTGTGTTAAAGCAGCCAATAATGATTTGGCATTATCTCTATACTGACGAGAAATTAATGCTAATTTCAGCCAACCTTGTAATTCAGGTTGATTGGTCGTCTCTGCGGCCTTTGTACTTAACTCTACTTCAGATAAATTGTTCAAAGTTAGCCAAAGAGCCCGTCTGTTATTAACCTGGCTTTCATTATCAACAAGTAAAGGCTCCAGCTTTATACGTTCAGCAACTGATTCAATACTATTACCCAAAGAACGGTGCGATTGTGCTAGTAATTCATAATATTGTATTTGATGATAGGTAGAAAGATTATTTATGCCATGAATATCAGCCAGTTTAGCCAAGGAGGACTGAGGCCTATCACGCATTAGATCAATTTTTGCTAATAAAAGATTTTTTTCATTTAGTTGATCAGCAGTTAATTCGCTAGTCTGTGCTAAAATAGCGGAACCCTGCCGCCAGTGCCCTTCGGAGATCAAACGTCCGGAAGCAGAAATTAATAGATCCTGCTTTTTTTGACCTTCTTGCTTTTCAGCCATTGTCAAATAAGATGCCGTAGGTAAAGAGTAGGGACTTTTTACTTTCTTTTTGACGGTAACTACTGGCGCGGACACTGGCTCAGGTGGACTAACAGCTTTCGTGCATTGGCACAGCATCAACGTCGATGAGAGTAAAAATAATAACCGAATTTTGTAGAATTTTATCAACATGTTAACACGCCAAATACGCAATAACGCAGAGGATAAACCATGACAAACTCACTAGCAACAGGCATAGGCTCTCTCTATATAGTTGCTACCCCCATTGGTAATCGAGAGGATATTACTCTAAGAGCTTTGAGCATCTTAAAATCAGTGGATTTAATTCTTGCGGAAGATACTCGTCATTCCAACCAATTATTATCCTCTTTAGGGATAAAAAATAATTTAAGCTCTCTACACGCCCATAATGAAAGTGACAAAAGTAAAAATATTATTAATCAATTATTGGAAGGAAAATCCATCGCTTTAATCAGCGATGCAGGAACTCCCTTGATTAGTGATCCAGGCTATCCCTTGGTTAAACTTGCTCGTGAACATGAAATTCCTGTAATACCTATTCCTGGACCATGTGCTTTAATTACGGCTCTTAGTGCTGCAGGAGTTCCATGCGATTCTTTTCTCTTTTTAGGTTTTCTGCCAGCAAAACAAAATGCGAGAAAAAGCAAACTTGAAGCATTACAAAAAGAACCTCACACGTTGATATTCTATGAGTCGACTCATCGTATCATTGAATGTCTTGATGATCTGGGAGATATCTATGGACAACATTGTGATGTCGTTGTAGCCAAGGAGCTCACTAAAACGTTCGAACGTTTTATTTCAGGAGCAATAATTGAAATCAAAAACTGGTTATTAGCAGAACCAGGACATACCAAAGGAGAGTTTGTCTTAATTATTCCACCACGCCCAATTGCAGATACAACGCACTCCCATGAGGAAGTTCTCTCTGTACTACTTGAAGAGTTACCTTTAAAGCAAGCCGTATCCATTGCATGTAAACTAACCAAAGGGAATAAAAATGAACTCTATGAAACTGCATTAAAACTGAAACAAGCTTAATTTCTATTGGCTCGCGGTAAACCACCCTAAGTACAGCGAAACCATCAAGCAAAAACGTTAAAACAAAGAGATAGAGCCATAAACCTGTCAAAAATATCTATAATTACATAAAGGGCAATAAGCAGACACCATCACATGAACACTTAATGGCATCAACTTAAGATAAATTGTGGCATGGATGGTACGAAGCGTAATCAGGGATCAAGACTCGAATCAGGCCTCAATACCCGGTTATGGCTGCGCCTTCACCCAGGCTACATCCCTTAAATTGACACTATTACATGAACGCTCACTATGAAAGCGAGTAGATTATGGGTATACATGCTAAAACAAGAGAGTTTCTCGACTACTTTAGAAAGTTGGAACTATCTAATCAATGCAATGATATACGCACTGATTTAACGATGCTTGTAACTAATAAAAACATCTTTTCAGAAGTATTAACCGAACAATTAATGCCATCTGCCACTGGAGCACCTTATCACCTTTCATCTGATGATCCTGAACAAATAGCGGTGATAAAAAAATTATCAAATATTCTCTATAATACGGAAACATTATTGTCTGAATTAGAACAAATAGAACTAACAGATGACATGTACACCGCGGAGTTAGCACAGCATGCACCGCAGGTTTTTAAAAACACTTGCTCAGCAATTAATCAAATTTATGATGCAATTCAATTAGTAAATAATAGTAGTGCCAGTATTCAAGCAATAATGCCTACTCAATTTGAAAAGATTCAAGAAAGTTGCATTTATCTATGCCAAAAACTAAGCCAATTTACTAGCAGTGAAACAAGAGAGGGCATAGAGCGAACAGAGGAAGATACAATAGGAAATACAGTAGGAGAAGCAATAGGAGAAATAATCAGTAAACTACCTACAGAACGTAGATCTTCAGAATCTATTGATTTTTTTGATACAAGCAAAGTATTAATTAACATCCCTGGATATATTGGCCAACTACAAAATATCATTAATAAAGAATCACTTTTTCCAACAGTAACAATTGATGAGGCTCCTGAGGATTATCACCGCAGAATGGAGCAACGAGCAAAATCACTAGCTACCTCTTTAGAAAAAGCAACCATTCAAACCGGAGCGAGACAAAATTGGCACATGATATCGGCCGTCAAAAAAATTAATAGCCTTACTATTGAGCTAATTAATGCTAGTGCTGATAGGACCAAAGAAGCTTATGAAAAAGCAGAAGAAAAATTAGATCAATTAAAACATGAAATACTCCCTCAAATAATTTCAGAGCTTGAGTCTATTGAGGAAAGCATCGGCCTAAAATCTGGCACCTTAACTGAACCAGCGTTAGAATCGGCCCAAACTTATTACAAACAATTGGCTACTCTTGTTGAAACGATTCCTCAAGCGGCTCAGCATATTGATTCTTTTAAAGATGTAGAAAATAAATGGTATGCCAAAATACTCAGAAAAAATGCAAAAATTACTCCGAAAGAAGAGTTGTCCGTCAACCCCAATTTAAGTATTTTCATCGACAGCTCATTTGTAGAAAAAAGACAAGCCTTACAACGAGGGCGACTTAATGAAGCAAAGGCACAGTTGCATGAAACGAAGCAAAGCCTTAAAGCCGCAGAAGTTTTTTTTGAAAAAATTGCCTCACTCAATACTGTTTATAATAACGGTCAACTTTCTGATATATCCGTAGAAGAAAAACAGGAGTTGGCCCATCGATACAAACAATTCCAGTCTCATATGAGCGCAACTAATCTCAAATTAGACACTAAAATAGTTAATTATTTAAATTTAACGGAGTTAGAAAAAGAACAACTGAAAAAAGGCAAGCAGGAATCAGACTCCCTTTTTCAGTCATTATGGAGCGGACTGACAGCCACTGGTAGATATGCTCAAAAAATGGCAATGATAGCAACGAGTTTTGCCCAATCTGAAAACGAGTTTAACACCATTCTTGATAGCCAGAATAAAGTCTTAAAATCGCTACAAAAAGAAATGGCAACACAACAACAAAGAGTAAAACTGATAGAATCAACTCAAGTCCAAACAGAAAAAAACGCTCAAGCCCTTTTAGGGGGCAGCGCATTGGAAGTCGACGCGTCTATTCCCCAAATAATAACATTCAAGCGTCCTCTCAATAACATCCCCCAAAAACTCCATGAGCAAAGTCTAGAACTTGAATATCAGATAAAGAAAATAGATGAAGCAAAAACAGCTTTTGCTCAATTTGCTAAACAACTCAATACAATAACTGATAAAAGTAAAACCCTAAGTAGTCTTAGCCAAGAAGAGAAAGAACAATTAAAAGCGCAGTTTAAGCAAGTTCAGCCTTATATCCGCCTTCTAGGTGAAGGAGATATAAAAATGGACCGATTAAATGCCCGTGTAGTGGCTTCATTGATGAACACTAGTCCACAAGAAGAAATTGGAAATGAAATAACTATAGGACAATTATTAGACTTCCAATCCCCAATAAGTGATTATTTAACTCAACTTAAATCAAATAGCGAAGTAGACAAGGGTAAATGCATCCAATTAGAAAATGAAGAGAGAAAGCTATCTATTTCCTCTCCCATCACATTGGCCCCTATAGGTATTACGGCAAAAAACTCTCTTTTTTATCAATTAAGTACTATGGGGCTCTCCACTAAAATTCATGACTATTTACACGAAAAAATTATCCCTTATTTGCAAGAGAATCTTTCCGAAGATCTGCTCCATGAGTTAAATTTAAATGGAGACCGTTCTAAATTAGAACCGTATACAGTGAGTAATGATGAGGCCAGTCAGGTTAGTTTATATAAAAACGTGATCAACTCTTTTCTTCATCTTGAACAAGCCCTCAAAGGATTTGAGAAAAAAGGGGAGCATGAATATACAGAAAGTACCTTATCGCAAGCCCTGTTTTTAGGAACTACAGGCTTATCGGTGGGGGGAGCCATATATAATGCCTACAATGCAGTAGCAGCACTACACGAAAACGCGCAACTTGAAGCTCTTCTTCAACAAGGAATAGACCTTGTTACTCCTATGAAACAACTACCCGGTCTTGCTGCTGTTTTCGAAAAAGATCCCAATAAGGTAATAACTCAAGCAGTCTACGACTTACAGCACTCGCTTGTTAATTTAGTAAAAAATACTGAGCCCCCCTATCTACACAGGCACTATATAGGGATTAAAGAAAAATTTATGGCACGATATGCTGGCCAATTAAATGAAGCAGAAGCCTCGCTTGGTTTAGAAAAAGGAGGTCTACTAACCCAATTAAATGATGTTCTTAGCACCGTTGAACAAAACATAAAAAAAGAACTAAACGATTTAAGCCCTCTGTTAGGCAAAGTTACTCATCCTGATTGGGAAGATATTGCTCAAGATGATAGTGAAAAATCAATCGATCACATGAATCAATATAAAACCAACTCCATTCATTCTTTTTTACTTTCTGGATCGCAACAATTACAAAACCTTCTCAAAGGATTAGTAAGAGAAGAAGAACCTGATCCTAATAAAAAAATGGCGGAAGCAATTCGTGAGTTACAACATGCGTTACTTCATTTAGTAAGAGACACCAATCCCTTGTATCTACAAGAGCACTATGAAAAACTTAAAGAAGATTTTATGGAGCAACATGCCAATCAATTAAGTGACATGGAAACTGCGCTCGATTTAGAAAAGGGGAGCTTGTTAACCCAATTAGATCGCATTTTTGATGACACAGAACAGCAAATAAAAGAAGAGCTGGATGTGCTTAATCTGCATTTGGGTGGGGCAGTTCATCCCGATTGGCAAAAAATAACCCCTCTTTATGAGCAATTGGAAAAAGCCTTAAATCAAGACCCTGTTATAAAAAATGAAATAGAAACTATTTACCGTCAATTACGTGGTTATTTAGACGAAGGGTTCACCGAAAATTTTATTTCCAGTACTTCCGATCATCAACAATTAATTGCGGCGGCAAAACAATTACTTGCAACAGAAAAAGTATTTAATCCTGTAGGCACCATAGTCGAATTACAAGATGCTTTCTATTATGAGGAACTAGATTTTTCAGATGACGCCAACCAAAAAATGTTACGTGATCACTATGATTTACTACAGCCTTATTTAGAACTCGTTGATCCCAAGTACTATAGCAAAAATCTTATAAAAACATTAAAAACGCCTCAAGATTATGAAGAAGTATTAATGAGGATCGCTAAAGACGACAGTAAAAAATTAATAAAAAAAATTAGCCAATATCAAATCGACTCTATTTATTCACTATTACTGTCTGAAACCCATCAATTACAAGTCTTCAGTGAAGAAGTTACTAAAGCGGTACAACAAAAAACATCGATGCAAAAAGAAGTTACCTCTAAAACAGCAACGGTAACAACGCAAGAGGAAACGATTGTTCCAGAACAACAAACAACGGCTCAAAATGCAGAATCTTCAGGTATCTTAATCACGCTAATCGATGGATTTTATAATCTGCAAACACAAGCAAGGCAATTAACTGATGCAGAAGATGCAACTCAGATAGTACAAGACAAAAACGCGATGAAAGAGGCCTTTAAAACAATTGAAGAATCTTATGCAAAATTAAGACTGAAGAGGAAAGACATAGCCTCATTTTTGGCAGCAATCAATCAATTAGAGGCAGCCGTCCATAATTCAGAAGTTGAGAGCCATCAATTAATCATCGATAATCTTAAAAATATTCGTACACAATTTGGTGTATCAATTGTTAAACAAGCTGATGATGCAGAATTTACGCTTGGATTAAATCCAGGAAGCTTATCTGGACCCATTAGTGAATATTTTGATTCATTTTACAAAGGATTACTTGATCGTATAGTGCAAACTAACGAGCAAAGTGATTTACAATTATTAGTCGATACAACTCCTACAAAAAAACGCCTTGAAGATGAAAATAAAAGATTAGAGTCTTTATTAGCCAGCAAAACTTACTCTCGCGCAGAAGATAAAAGCAAAGCAATAAACATCGAACTGTCAAAAAACAGAATTGACTACCTGACTAAATTGTTAGAAAACGAAGAGAATGTAAAAACACCAAAAAAAATAGACGTGTTTAAAGAACAAAAATTTGATCAACATATAAAAGACATACTGCGCGAATCACTCGGCACCTATGCCGAAGCATTTTATAAGGAAATAAAACCCTCCTTAAAAGCACTGCAAGAAGAAATACTAAAAGACATTAGCATAAAAGATAATATAGAAGATAAAATTAAAGCTTCTTCGCTTCAAGCTCAATTTAAAAAGGTTATGTCAGAAATTATTGTTTCACCAACATCAGAACACAACGCCAAACTTAAACAATCATATGAGGGATTTATTACAGCCAATGAACAGCTTTTAAAAATAAAAGAAAAAAAGAGTACCTTCGAAGCTTTAATGAAGGATAATTTACTGATCAATAGGATAGTAAAAGAAATAGAACAATTTGAAGATAAAGTAATGCAATTTAGTAAAGAATATCAGCCAGGAGATGAGCTTGCTGAACATGATGAAATGATTTCTTCTTTTTTGAGTCTTCTTGATAAATATGACTTTTTTATTACAAAAGTCTTTCAAGACCGATATCTGGCTTTTAAAGATAAAAAACTAGACTTAATTAATACACAAAACCCTATAGGGAAAGAAGAACTTGAGTCTATGCGTTTTTTTGAAGATCACATTTTAGCTTTCGCAAAGGAACATGAGCCATTAGAAATACAACGTCAATTTGATGACATCAACTCAGTAGCAGCTGATTATGCAAAGATAATGATGATCTTTGATTTAAATAGAAAGATAATCGCCTCTTTAGGCCCGCTATCTCAAACGCTTAATCAATCAACACCGCAAGGCGAGGATATATTAAAAAAACTAGAATTCGCTCAGAAAATGGAAAAAATACTCCTAGATCCTATCCCGTCACCCCAAAAAAGATTAGAAAGTGCAGCAGCTCACCTAAAATCAATAGAACAGCCTAAGCCAGCACCATTTGATCGTATAGGAATCTTTTTTACGGAGATTATTGAAAAAATACGTATTATTCTTACTGGTGATAAGCTAGAAGAAACAAAGGTATTAGCCAAAAGTGAATTTAATAAATACAAAAAAGGAATTCATGACATTCTTCCTGAAAAAGAGGAGCCTAGTCAAAAAGACAATATGCCCCTAGAACAACATCATGACTTGCATTGAAGGAGTTCAGTAGGAGCCAGTTTCTTTTTTTAACCGGCGTTCATTCAAAATAAATGGCACAACCCCTATTAAAATACCACCTAAACCAACTAAATTAGTAAGTAAATCAAAGGTAGGGATGCTATAAAGAGCAATAAATACCAAAAATAAAGCGCTTGACGCAGGCCAAATAATATAACCTAACAATTCTGTTGTGTTCTTCCATATAAGGCGATGATACCAAGCACAAGCAAAACCAGTTAAGCTATAATAAAAAGCAACTTGAAAACTTACCGCATTCACTGAATCACTCATTAGGATATGGACCGTAGGTGAATAGGAAGAAAAAAATAAAAAGAACATTCCGAATACCCAAATTACTAAAGTAGCAACCCAGGGTGAGTTTCTGGTTTGGTGTAATAAAGCATAACGTGGGTGCATCACTTTATCCCTACCCAAGGCAAATAAAGTTCTAGTAAATTGGAGAATAGTCGTTTCTAAGGTACCAATCGAACTCAAAATGACACATAAAACAGCTAAATATCCCCATGGCCTTGGAAAAATTTTGTCAGCTATGGCAAAAATAATATTAGTCCCTGCTTTTTGAATTTCTGGATCGCTAAGAACAAGCAGTGCTGCGACAATAAATGTTTCAAAAAGTAAAACAATAATTACAACAGACCAAAATGCACCCCAACCAGGAGCATGCTTAGCATTTTTAGTTTCTTCATTTAAATTCAAAGTAACATCCCAACCCCAATATAAAAAAACAGCAGTTAAAGCTCCTGTTGCAAAAGTACTAGGATTAAACCCTGCTAAAGAGAACCATGAAAAAGAAAAAGAATGAGCGGGCTGTTTTATAAAACGAACAATCCCGGCAACAATAATGACGACTAAAATTACTATCTCGATACCGGTCATTAGTACTTGCAAATAACTAGCGGGTTTTATTCCCTTGAGGGCAACAACAGTAATAAAAGTAAGCCATAAAGCAGCGACAAAAGTAACTAAAGCTAAATTATCTACATGTTGTGGTGCAACCAATAAGAGAGTAGCTGTAGCTGCAGGAATAGAACCGGAAACCATAAATACTGCTGAAGAGACTAAAACAGCCCATCCAGCGAAAAAACCTAGATGTCGACCAAAAATTTCACTAACCCAAGCATAGGAAGCACCGGCATTCACTTTTAATTTATTTAAATGAATAAAAGATAAAGTGATACCGAACATCATAATGCCACAATACAACACGCTAGCAGGAGCCATAGTATGAACTGACGCAACAAGAGCTACCACTGCGGCAGAAAGGCTAAAAGCAGGAGCGGCGCCAGCCATACCCATCACAATAGACTCACCAATCCCTAATGAATTTGCTGATAATTGGTGATTATTGTGCATGAAGATTATCCCTAAGTAAGTTTACTTGCCTCAATAGACTTCTTCGAAAATCCACTCCAGAAAGAGAGGTGCGAACAGATGCAGGGCGCAGAACCGGAGTGTACATGCACGAGCATCGTATCGACGAAGCAATTCGCCTCTATAGTAGAGTTTCCGAAGAAGTCTAATAAATCGCTAACAACATTTTAGTACAATCTACTAATTTAGCTAAATTCTAGACGCTAAATCAAGTGTATTAGGTAGCAGCGCTTGGGGATATCATTTCATATGAGGATCTTCGCTCATTGCGGCGAAATCGTCTTTTTAATTTTTTGGCATGAAAATAAACTGAGTTACTGGTTATATCAACAAGCAGGTACACTCCAGCAATACCACAAGGTGTAACGGAAGTAGGAGAATAATCAGGATGAAAGAATATCCAACTATAAAAAAGGAACATGCATACGTTATTTATATCTTGTCCCTGAAAAAAATAGTTGGCAAACCAGGGGCTATCTATAAATACAAAAATAGGTGCGCCAAGTAAAGCAAAAAAATTACCCTATTCACTAATGAAGTTGTCAATAACTACTATTGTTGCTAAATTAGCATCATTGGAAACTAATGGATTAGTGGTAATCTGTATGAATATTAAAAGTGGTCTGCTAAATCTTTTAAAAAATCCAAATTTATACATTGCTGCTGTTGGAACAATCCCTGGAGTGGTAACTGGAGGAATTATTGGAATTTTATCCGGTTGCTATATTGCTCCTTTATTTGGACTTTTTTCTGGGTATAAGGATCATCAATTTGGTATCGATGTAGATCTCCTTACTGGTGGTGCTTTTGGTTTGATTATAGGTGTAATCTTGGGGGAGCATTAACAGGAGGCATATCAATACTTAAAATATATAAAAGTAAAAAACAAATTGAAGTACTTTCTAAAGATAATATTTCTGATATTTTGCTTCCCGCGCTGGGAATTAGCATCGAACTCTCTATTGGAATGGCCATTGGCGCGATAATTGGTAGTTTAAAACTGCTGGGTACGGGAACGGCCGTTGGTGCGGCTATAGGGATTGTCCTCATACTTATTACCACTCCAATAATCAAAAAGAAACCATGCTGACTCCTATTTTACTAGAGCAAAGCTCTGTCTCTTAGTCCCAGAAAAGGTCTTTTCCATTTTCTATAATATTAAATCGGAAGACCTTGCCCCACTTTGTTTTTTATTTTACCATTGAAATGGTACCTTCTATTTAGAAATAATCCCCCATAAAATTGACTCTCATTCTAAGGATCTATAATGGAATTCTCTTTAAAAATAACAACTTTAGTTTGTTCCGTTTTATATTTCTCCTCGTCAAATGCCATACAATTGGGAAAAATAACCGTTGCTGATCCTGTAATAGGAAATAAAACCATTGTTTATGAGAAAAAAAATGGCTATGCCGTTGTTGAGGGAGACATCTTACTTGGTAAAGTAGAAGAGCTGTCACATCAAGGTGCTGTAATTACCGTAAGAGTAGGAGGATTACGTTGGCCTCATGCAGCAATTGTTTATGAGATCGATGAAGAATTACCTTTTGAAAATAAACTATCCATTTACCAAGCTATAGATCACTGGCAAAAAAACAGTAAAATTGAATTTATTGAATTAACCTCAAAAAACCGCTCGCTTTATCAGGATTATGTTTCCTTTACCCCCGCTCCAGGCACTACATGCGCCTCTTTTGTAGGACGTCAAGGTGGTAAGCAAGTGATTCAATTATCTCGCCGGTGCACCACGATGAACACGGTTCATGAAATAGGTCATGCTCTGGGTCTGTGGCACGAGCAATCAAGAGCAGATAGGGATACTTATGTGCGCATAGCCTGGGATAATATTGAAGAAGATCATAAGTACAATTTTAACCAGCATTTAACTGATGGTAATGATTATGGTGAATATGATTATCAATCCATTATGCATTACGGCCCTTATGCCTTTTCTAAAAACGGCCAAAAGACCATTATTCCACTGACCGATGATGCAGAAATAGGACAAAGAAATCACCTAAGCCCCAAAGATATCGCTGCCATCGATGCTGTATATGCGGATGAGTAGAAGCGATGACCCTTTATTGGGTCATCTTATTATTTAACTTTATGGAGAGCAGGATATTAAATGATCATTATCCTCTTCTTCTTGAGGACCATTTAAAGCAAGCTGTTTGATTGCTTTACTTTCAGAATGTTGATCATAGGAATGATATAGTTCATAGCCAATATACGTCGCAGTAAACACAACAGCTGCCGGCCAGCAAACAGCAAAGGTGGCAATCAATATCAATGGCATTACCGTATTTTTAGTCATAGTAAAAATAAAATCATTACGCGCCGCTTCATATTCTCTTATAGCAACTGCAAGATTTTTACCCGTTAGCTGAGCCTGCTCTAAATTAAGACTTTTTTCTTGATATTGCGTATAAGCCCCTGTTGAGAGATACATAGCAACAGCTATAGTACATACAAAATAACAACCAACCACCATAAGAGCAGGACTCACCAACATGGATGCAGTAAAGCCTAACATTAATATGGCAGCTGCGGCAGCAACAAAGTAAAAAGTTGATTCCTTAGTACGCCAATTGATCTCCAATTCAATCAATTGCTGATTAAGCATTTCAACATGCAGCAGTCGTTGTTCTGCAGTCATTTTTTTAAATCGCTCAGGATTATTATAATCGTCAATTTCTTGCAAATATTGTGCTTTTTTGGTTAAGTATTCTTCTTTTGCCAAATGACATTTATATAAAGCCATGCCCACGTCAAACCCTAAAAAGACAGCGGTAATATAGCCTGCAATCGGGCCTGGAATATTAGTAATATGGTTGAAATTTGTTAAAAAGTTAACCGTAGCCCATACCAAGTCATTAGCAAAATTACAATGTCTTTTGTAGAGCTCATGCTTAAAACGATCCCAAGCAGTTGTTGCTTCAGGTATGTGTCCCGTTGCCGCAGTTATCGTATTTCGTATTTCTTCCGCACTCAATCTAACAGATGGAGCATTATCTAGTTTAGATAATAATGTATTGATTTTACTATTATCATTTATTTGTAGTGCCGTTGGATTTCCACTTTTGGGAATATAATAGAGTTCAAAGTGACCCTCGTTGTTTTCAACTAAAATATAACTATTTCTATAGGCTTCTAAGCTCGCAGCCCCTGGCAAATCCTCCAGCAGAGAAACCTCGCAACTATTTTCAGCACCTTTTTCTTCCTCTGAAGGAAAGAAGGTATGTCTTAAAAGCAAACCACCATCAATCATAAAGCGAATCAGGAAAAAACCTACACTAAAATAATTGATAATATAAGTAGGGGCTTGCAGGGCTCCTATAATTTTATCAACATCAGTATGAGTTCCTAAAATCACATCTAACTTTTCTATTAGCTGTAGATCTCTAGCAAGTGCAAATCCTTGCGTTAAAGTCAATCGGCAAAAAATCCAATAAATACGACATAAATTAGCATAAGCTACATAATCTCTAATTTGAGATACATGGGCAGGAGAGGTCACTAAATTGCGGAAGCCCTCCAGAAAAGAGCGTTGTAATGATTCAATGAAATGCTCTTCATCCTGACTATGCTTTTTGTCATGATTGAGTCTATCTTTAATTTGTTGCTTTATGCTCTTGTATTTTTCAGCATTTGCTTCTTGAGCATAAGCTTTGTAAAATGCTTCTAAAAGGGAAGCACAATAGTAACAATAGAGCCAAAATATTTCTTTATTCTCATCATCCTGCTTTTGCAGAATAGCAAACATTTGTGTGAATTCAGTTTCTAGCGCCAGCTGATTTTGTACAAGGAAAGTATATCCAATATTCTGAGCGCGAGAGTCTATATTTTGAATTTTGACATCTAAACCTTCAATTGCTGGAATGCTAGAGAAAAAATGATGTTTGTCCCTACGAAAAGCTGCATTTTGACTAGAATAAAGCATAATAACAACTCACAAAAAATATACAGAAAGGTTGAATTAAACTACGTTACCACTTGGTTTTGTTTTTGACAAGCCTCTTTGTATTGTTTTTTTACACTATGATATTTGTGATACAGCGCAATTTACAATAACTGGCTGATAATATTGTTTATATTGAATGCAACAAGCCGAATAGGATATGGCTTTGACGATAAAACACAACCATTATTTGATTATCATTTAAACATAGTGATATCATTAACACCTAATTCTCTCTGGTGATAAAATCAGGCGGAACATACGGCATATCTTCTCGCTAAGGATTGTAGAGAACTGGAACCTTCCTAGCTTTAATTAATAAACGGGTTTGTCGATGAGGAAAAGATTTAATGAAGAGTAACGCATTGGCTATCACAACCGATGTCGGGTTTATCTCGGCGAATTTTCACTCAGCGATAAACGTAACTAGCGCGACTATTCACTTTTCCTCATATGAGATTGGATTAATCATTTATTTTTAATGAGGAAAGTATATGCAAGCAAAACAAGAACTAACATTTAAAGACGAACAAGAATTATATAACTATATACTCCCACATGGTGATGTAACAGCTAAAGTTACCTTGATTAACTCTTTAAATTTAAGTACAAAGATAATAAATGATACTTTTCATCTTGCAGCCTTTTATGGACATTTACCCACTGTACAGGCTTTTGCACAAATTCCAGAAGTAGACCCCAATACTAATGGTTGTTTTGCAATCAAGTTTGCTGCCACAAAAGGTTATCTCGACATTGTTCAATTTCTATGTACAATGCCTAAAGTAGATCCCACCGCAATGAATCATCTCGCACTGAAAAAAGCCGTAGAATTCAAACGTCACAAGATAGTCGATTTCTTAGCATCCCAAGCCTGTTATGATCCTTTTGCTCCGGGTATCAGCAAGGAGAAAAAACAAGAGATAATCACATTGTTTAGTGAACTGAAGCTGACAAATTATATTGATGCTCGCCGTACCAAAGCCAATTTAAAATTTATGTTCTTTGAGCAATCGGAGACTATTTTAGATATTTTACCCAGAGAGCTAAAACAACACATAGCTGAAACAGCCGTAGGAATTAGTGATGGAGGCTTAATAAGCTCTTTGAAATAAGCATTTATTTAACAGGCATCTGTCGGGTAATTTGTTGCCCAATGGCGCTACCTTAAGTTTTTGTAGCCTGGATGAGCGCAGCGTAATCCGGGATTTCAGTGCACTGAGCTAGGGTATTCCCGTATTATGCTGCACTAATACGGGCTACGATTTTTTCTTCCTTTTATTAAGGGATCGCCATTGGGTAATTTGTTGCCCGACCTTAAGTTGACTCCATGATATGAACTGCCGCTCTATTTTATTTACCAATACAAAAACTTGAAAAGATTTTGCCTAACAAATCGTCGGAAGAGAATTCACCAGTAATTTCGCCTAACACTTGATGAGCCAGCCGTAAATCTTCTGCCAATAATTCACCAGCCCTATGTTCTGCCAATTGTTTTTTTCCGGTAAGTAGCAAATTTTTAGCTTCATCTAAAGCATTTAAATGACGTCTGCGTGCTAAAAAATGACCTTCTGTTGGCTGATATCCTACTACTTGTTTAATTATTGTTTTAAGCTTATTAAGCCCTTCGCCCGACTTAGCGGATAAATAAACAGTCTGATCCTTAGAATGGGGGGTAAGTGCTAATGTATCTATTTTGTTGAAGACGCTAATAATAGGAATTTCTTTCGGTAAAACAGCTCTTAATTCTTCAGTAAGAGTTTGATGTTGGTCCGGATCGTTTACATCGACTACCAATAATACACAATCAGCTTGCTTTAATTCATGCCAAGCTCGTTTTATTCCTTCTTTCTCAACGACATCATCACTATCGCGCAATCCGGCAGTATCAATAATATGTAAAGGGATATCGTCAAGTAGTATGTGCTCACGCATTACATCTCGAGTAGTACCGGCAATTTCGGTGACTATCGCTATATCTTTTCCTGCTAGATTATTAATTAACGTCGATTTACCAGCATTAGGCCTTCCCGCAATGACTAAAGTTAATCCTTCTCGCAATAACACGCCTTGATTTGCCTCATTGCGAATATTGTCTAATTGCTCTAAAACAGATTGTAGTAACTGCGCTACTTTTCCGTCATTTAAAAAGTCAATTTCTTCCTCAGGAAAATCAATCGCTGCCTCTACATATAAACGTAAGTGAATTAACTGCTCATTTAATTGGTTGATTTTTGCTGAAAAATCACCTTGGAGGGTACGAAATGCCATGCGAGCAGCTGTTTGTGAACTTGCTTGAATTAAATCAGCAATGGCTTCTGCTTGGGTTAAATCTATTTTGTCGTTGAGAAATGCTCGTTCAGAAAACTCTCCAGGTCTTGCCAATCGTGCACCAAGGAGCACGCACTCATTGGTGAGCATATCGAGAACAACAGGAGAACCATGTGCCTGTAATTCAATAACATCTTCACCAGTGAATGAATTTGGTGCCTTAAAATAAAGCATTAATCCTTGATCAACAAGCTCAGTACCCGAGTTTTTATAAAATGAACAATAGGTTGCAAATCTTGGTTCTATTTTTTTATGTCCATTTATTCGCAGGGCTATAGATAAGGCCTTAGGCCCTGATAGACGTATAATGCCTACCCCACCTCTTCCTGGTGGGGTAGCTATGGCAACTATAGTATCTACTGACATTTATTTTGCAGTGACGGTGATTTTCTTAGTAGTTTTCTCATCAGAATACTTTCTGGTGATATACCACTGCTGCAGTATGGATAAGGTATTGTTTACTATCCAATATAAAACAAGACCCGCTGGGAAATTCCAGAACAATCCAGTAAATAATATGGGTAAAAACATCATTACTTTGGCTTGCATAGGATCGGGTGGAGCTGGATTCAATTTTTGTTGAACCAACATTGTAGCACCCATGATCAATGGTAAAATATGGTAAGGATCAGCGGAAGCTAAGTCTTTAATCCAGAAAATAAAAGGGGCTTGTCGTAATTCAACACTTTCTAATAATACCCAGTACAAAGCAATAAATACGGGAATTTGAATGACTATAGGTAAACAACCACCTAACGGATTAACTTTTTCTTGCTTATAAAGCTCCATAGTCGCTTGGCTAATTTTCGCTTTATCATCACCATAACGCTCACGTAAGGCTTGCAGTTTAGGTTGTAATTTACGCATACCGGCCATGGATTTATAGCTAGTTGCTGATAAACGATAAAATGCCAGCTTAATTAATACAGTGACTAAAACTATAGACCATCCCCAGTTACCCACAACATTGTAGATCGCCTTCATTAGAGAAAATAATAGGGAAGAGACAAACCACAAAATGCCATAATCAACAGTTAAATCTAAGGAAGGAGCGATATTTTTCAAATCACTGGTAATTTCTGGCCCCACATAAAGTTTAGCGCCTATTTCTTTATGCTCATTTGGTTTAAGAGTAATAGGTTGACTCACTGCTCCAATAGTGTAATCACCATTAATAGCTCGAGTATAAAATTTATTTTCACTACTGGCATTAGGAACCCATGCGCTTAAAAAATAATGTTGCTGCATGGCTATCCAACCACCCTTGGCATCAACATCTAAATTGTTTTTACTCATATCGCTAAAACTAACTTTTTGGTAGCGATGTTGGCCTGGATTTGAATAAGAAGCCCCTGTGTAAGTGCCAATATGGAATATTGAAGATTTATCTTCCTTAGGAGAACTACGTAATAACTGGGTATTAAAATACCCTTTCCAATCATTAGCGCCGTTATTAACAATTTTGTAATTAACATCAACTAAATAGCTGCCCTTAGTAAAAATAAATTCTTTTTTTACCGCGAGCCCATCTGCGTTACTACCGTCTAGAGTCACAATTAGTTGATTTTGTTCAGGGTTTAATTGATATACCTGTTGTTTCGCCGTAAAACCAAAATCAAGAGATTGAACAGCCTGGCCATTAGAAACAAAAATACTACTATTGGCTACATAACGCTCAGTTGGTTGGTTTTGTAATAATGGGAAGGGATTATTTTTAGCTTCTACACTCAGTGGATAGTCCAATAATAAACCAGTAACAATATCCCCTTGTTTCAAATCGATCGATACATCTAGAACATCCGTTTTAACCTGGATTAATTGTTGAGGATTGTTCTGATTAACTGCTGCTTGTTCGGTATTTAAATTCAAGGCTGGCTTGTTATCATCAGAAGTCACTTGAGGCAGTAAATGCCTCTCATTTGTTGTTTGGTCGTTTGAATTTGTTATTACAGGTGGCTTGACGGGGTAATCAGTTTGCCATGAGTTCCAAAGTGATACACCAGTTAGCGCAAGCGCCATATATAATATAATACGTCTTATATCCATCAATGCTTCTCATTCTTAGGGAGTACGGGATCATAACCACCTTGTGACCATGGATGACAGCGAAGTAATCTTTTACTAGCCATCCATATTCCTTTGGTTATGCCATATTGTTTAATAGCACCTATTGCATACTGTGAACAGCTAGGGTAAAAGCGACAGCATGGTTTAATTAAGGGGCTAATCAAATATTGATACAATTTTATTGGTAAGCACACTGCTTGTCGTATGCGACAGTTAATTTTTCCCATGTTTTGCTCAACTTGGTATTGATACCAGAATTCGTTTGTTTAGCCACACCTTGCCTAGCTAAAAAAACTATATCTACTGCTGGTAATCGATTTTGGCGAAAACTCTCTCTTAACAGTCTTTTAATACGATTTCTGTCATGAGCCTTTGCAATCATTTTTTTTGATAGCGCCAGCCCAAGACGAGCATAACCTAGATTATTTTCTCTATAAAGAACAATAAATTCAGAGGTTACTAGTTTTTTTGCTTGCTCAAACACATGATCATAATCTGCTTTTTTTAATAATCGCTGTGTTTTTTTAAAAGCAAACACTTAAGCTGATAAACGCTTACGGCCTTTGGCACGACGACGTTTAATAACTAATCTACCGGCTCTTGTAGCCATACGCTCACGAAAACCATGATCGCGTTTACGCTTTAAATTACTGGGTTGAAAAGTGCGTTTCATGATGAACCTGCTTATATATTTATGAGGGTGGCAATGATAGATAACTTTCTCGACACTGTCAAATTTCTTTATGGGTGGCGTAGAAGAATTTGATAGTTTTTTGATTATTTATTTTTGTTTTTTAGGAGCCAGTTAATAAATATAACTTAATATATTTTTAATTTATTTTTTGTTATTAGCTAAAGAATTTCTGTGGGTAACCTTATTTAATTATTTTATATCAATTAGTTACATCATTTTTATTCTGTATAAAAGTTATGTATTTGTCATTTTGTATCTGTGATCAATATTACTGATATTTCTATTTAGCTGTTTTATACACATCTAGTTGATGCGAATAGTTATAGGGTTATTCACATTTTTTTATAGATGAAAAGTGGTTTCACTAACTGTTTTAAAAACATCGTAATTGCAATTGATCGACTTGCTAGTCCTATTCGTGAATGGAGTACTAGACTTTGTTTTAAAGAATAAATTCACTTCCCTCATCAATCATATGAAAGGAGGAGTGAGTTTATTATCTTTAAGTTATGAAGCTAAATACGACAGAGTGAATTTTTAACACCATGATTTTTAAAATTATTTATCTGAAATCCATTACTTTTAAGAATTTTCCAATTCTTTCCTTTGTCAGCAATATATACCTAACAACATCTGAGCTTCTAACAATTTGTTGCTTGTCTTGTGGTTTGAATGGTGATCACGTTATTACTGATTGGAAGTTGTGAGTGGAATAAAAAAAGAGGCGTTACTTGGTATTTATCCTTACATAAGAGCTGTTAAAAGTACCATGAGACTGTTGCTCACCCCATCAC